>NZ_JNXJ01000003.1:0-232053 GCF_000716625.1 Streptomyces bikiniensis
CTGCTCGCCTACCTCTACGGCCCCGGCCGCCACGACGAGCACACCGACCCGCACATCGTCGCCGGCTTCGCCATGCTCGGCATGCCCGACCCCGGCCGCAACCCGGACGCCACCCTCACCCAGCTCGCCCGCCACCTCGACGAGCCCGTCCATCTTCGGAACAGCGAGTTCGGCAAGAAGGTCACCGACCACGTCTGGCACTGCCCCGTCCGCACCGCCCCCGAAGACCGCCGCCTCTCCGACACGGAGTGGGCCGACATCGCCCAGCGGATCGTCGAAGCCGCCGGCATCGCCCCGGCCGGGGACGACCTGGGCTGCCGGTGGATCGCCGTACGCCACGCGGACGACCACATCCACATCCTCGCCACCACCGTCCGCGAAGACGGCCGCCGCCCCAGGCTCCACGACAGCGGCATCCGCGTCGGCGACGCCTGCCGCCAGATCGAAACCGACTACGGCCTGCGCCAACTGAAGAAGGGCGACCGCACCGCCGGACGCCGACCCACCCAGGCCGAGATACACAAGGCCCAGCGCCTCGGCTGGGAGCAGACCAGCCGCGACTGGCTCCAGGACCGCATCCGCGCCGCCATCCCCCACGCCAGCAACACCGAGGAACTCCTCGCCTACCTAGAAGCCATGGGCATCGCGGTCAAACCCCGCCGCGGACCGTCCGGCGACCTCCTCGGCTACGCCGCCGGCCGCCCCGGCGACCTCAACACGGACGGCGAACAGATCTTCCACCCCGGCGGAAAGATCGCCCCCGACCTCACCCTCCCCAAGCTCAAGGCCCGCCTGGAGACCACCGCGCCGGAGGAACACCCCACCGCCCGCCGTGACCAGCCTGCCACCCCCTGGCATCAGGCCATCGACGCCCTCGACACCCTCCACCAGGGGATGGCCGACGACACCCATGCCCAGGCCCATATCACCGCGCTCGGTGACCTCATCGAAGCCACCGCCCAGAAAGCCCCCAACCACCTCCACCCCGAACTACGAGCAGCCTCACGGGCATTCGCCCGCGCTCAGCGCTCCCAGATCCGAGCCGAGAACCAGGCCGCCACCACCCTGCGCAAGGCCGTCCGGGACATCGCCCACACCGCCACCGGCCCCGACGGCAGCGCCCTGGCGACCCTGCTCGCTGCCCTCGTCTGGGCAACGATCGTCGCCGCCCGCTGGCACGAGGCGAAGAACCACGCCCACCAGGCCGAAGCCGCCCGCCAGATCCTCCACCACCTCCAGACCGCCGCCGACCGAGCCCTCACGCCCGTCGTCGACAGCCTCGCCACCCACCGGCCGAACGATCAGGTCCGCCGGACCCTGGCCCACGACGTCCGGGCCGCCGTCCCCGACCACGCCGACCGCATCCTCACCGACCCCGCCTGGCCGGCCCTCGCTACCGTCCTCGCCGACGCCGAAGCCAGCGGCCACAAACTCCACCAGCTCCTCAAGGAAGCAGCCGCTAAGCGCGAACTCACCACCGCCCGCCAACCCGCCCGCGTCCTGATCACCCGCATCCAACACACCAGCCGCAACCCCGCACCCAACCCCCGCGCCGAAGCCGCCCGCCGCCGCTCCACCATGGCGCCCGCGCCCAGCGGACACCAGGCCCGCAACCCTCAGCCCACCACGGCACCCGCGGCCCCCGCCGATCAATGGCACCGCCCCACCAGGATTCGGCGGTCTTGAAGGTCACGGGGTGGGCGATGAGTGCCCAAGGATGACGATCGGCGCCTCGGCCTCCTCGCGGGCGCGTGCCGAGCTGGCACGCATGGCGGAGCCGGAGATCACGCGACCAATTCACCGCACTCGAACTGGCGATCAGGGGCTTGCTGCGCAAGCTGCGTACTGAGTGCGTAAGGGGTATCACCCCCGTCTGTCGTCGCCAGGGCGGCCTGAAGGGGTGACCTACCGGGACGCCAGAGGGCGTTCGGGGTACCCGCGTGATCAGCAGCGCGGGCATCAAGAGGTCGGCCTGGTGGAGGGCCGTGGAGCAGTTGTCGATAAACGGTCGCGTGCCTGCACCAAGTGGAGGAGTATGTACCAGTCGGGCGAAAGCGGGCAATCGAGGATTGGCTAACCTGAACCCGACGCTCCCACACGCCAAGCATGACGAGGCTCTCAGGCGCAGCCGATGCGGTCCCGTTAGCACCGGCGTGCTTCTTCCACGCCCTCCGGAGTCCGAATGGCCACGCCGACGAACCCGCTGACCCCCCAGACTGTCCAGCGGCTCGCATTCATCCGATTCCTCTATGCGCAGGGCGTGACCCAGACCCAGCAGCCCCAACCTCTCGCGGCGACCTCGGTGCTGTCCTTCCATGATGCGGTCGAACTCTTCCTTGTCCTCGCGGGCGAGCATCTGCAGGTCAACCTCCCCACTCAGATCAACTTCTCTCAGTACTGGGACAAGCTCACACCCGGACTGCCTCCGAGCACTCAACTGCCAAGCAAGAAGGCTATGGAGCGGATGAACAAGCTCCGGGTCAACCTCAAGCACACCGGTGCGATGCCGTCGACGATGGACATCGCACAGGTCCGCGCGGACGTGCTGACGTTTTTCACCGATGCGACGCCCATGGTCTTCGGCGGAGACTTCGATCGCATCGACATGATCGATCTGGTCGCCCGCCAACAAACAGTGAACTTCCTCCAATACGCGCAGACCAGCCTGGACCGGGGAGATCTGCCACAGGCGATGGCAGGACTTGCCATTGCGTTCGACGAGCTCATCGACCACTACACCGAGGCCCGCCAATGGGCCTACCAACCACCGTTCCGATTCGGCGACACGGTACGCGACTACAGCGACCAAAGCATGCACATGTTCAACGACCGAGGCGCCAGCAAGCTCCCTGACCTGCCCAGATTCAGGCAGAGCCTCAAAGACATGTCCAAGCAACTTGCGAGTCTGACCGCCGCGACCAAGGGCATTCGGCGGGCGATGCAGGTGACGGCACTGGGCATCGACTACAGCCGCTATGCCCAGTTCGAAGTGGTGACACCCGCCATCCAGCACTACTTGGATGGGCACACCACGTTCGTCGTCGAGGAGGGGCACAAAGCCCTCACCACCGACGACTACCACTTTGGACGCCTATTCGTGATCGAGTCCGCCCTGCAGGCAGCCAAAGCGGATGAAGTTCTGCAGCGGAGGCGTGCGCACCACGCTGCCGGCAGCCCGTCGCCGGGCAGCTGGAAGACCGGTGAGCACCGCCAGTGGGAAGGGCCTAATCCCTCCGGGTGATGAGCAAGAGCTCAATATTCGCCGGACGCCCACTCTGCCGCGTCGAACCGCAGGGGGTCCATGCTGGTCATGCACGACCTGAGGAAGGATCACTCGGCCGTGCAGCCGCATTCGAGCCGATGCTCACCCTGATCGGCACGACAATGGCTTCTGAAGCCTCTGCGCGCCGTGACCCGTGCTGGTTCCGCGTCGACGCAGTCGGCGAAGCCTGCCGAACCAGCGTTCAAGTGCTGCCCGCCCGCGTACCCAACGTGCGGGGCCTCGCAATCGAGGCCCGCTACCCCGCCCAGCGCTTGACCGCCTTGGTCTGAGTCAGCGGACGCGTCTCGAGGCCGTGCTCAGAAGGCTGACCCCGAGGACGATCAGCCACCACGGCGGTGGCGGCAGCCTCGCCCAGGCTGCGGGCCCGGAAGCCACGTCGGCCGTTATTGCTCGTAGGCCCACGCCCGGCCGGTCTGGCGGTACTCCTCGACGGGGATGGGAGCGACGCCCGTCCGCATCCGCGCGGTGTAGAGCAGGCCATCGAGGTGGTCGATCTCGTGGTGGACCAGCCGGGCGAGCCCGCGTTCGTAGGTGGTGGTCACCAGCTGGCCCTCCAGCGTGGTGGTCTCCACGGTGATCCGTAGTGGCCGGGGGACCAGGCCGCGGACGTCGAAGAACGACAGGCAGCCCTCGTACTGCTCGTCCTCGTCGCTGGAGCGGTCGGCGATTCGGGGGTTCAGCAGGACGATCGCCGGGGCGCCGGGGCCGGGGGGCTGGACCACGGCGGCGGCCCGGCCGATCGCGATCTGCGGGGCCGCGATGCCCATGCCCTTGGCGAACGGGTGAACCTGCCCGATCCGCTCCATCGCGGAGAACAGCTGCTCGACGACCTGCTCGGCTGCCTCGCGCTCGGCCGGCAGGGCGAAGGCGCGGGCAGGCTCGGCGAGGACGGGGGCTCCGTTCTGCACAACGCCGAGGCCACGCATCTGCTCGCTGGGCCGCACCTGGATCACCTGAACTCTCCTTGTTTTGCTTCACGTTCGGGTCGCGCCCGGAACCGCCATTCCAGACGGTACCGGGCATGGAGTGCGGGTGTGGACGTGCTCCAGGAGAAGACCCGCATCCCGTTCTCCTCGCGCTGGACCGGGGCCGTTCGCAGCGGTGCTGCCTCAGCGGTCATGGAGGTCTCGGTGCCCCACACCGCGGGGTCGAGTTCGGCGGGGAAGGCGAGTTCGACCGCCAGGTGCTCGGTGGGCAGGCGGACGGCGCGTTGGAACCAGCGGCCCCACTTCTCCTCGCCCACGGAGTAGGCGTACTCGATCCACACCGACTCGCCCGGGTACAGAGGGAAGCGGCCCTGCTCGTTCTCGAACAGCAGCCACACCTCCTTGAAGGCGTCGCGGTCGTGCTTCGCCTGCCAGCGCATCGCCTCACCACGACAGGTCGCCGTCAGAGCGAGCTCGTCCCAGGTCAGCGGGTGTTCGCGGTAGTGGGCGTTGGACCGTTCCGGCTCGCCCGGGTAGCGGTCGACGCTGATGCGGATCAGGTAGCGGGTGATCGGCTCACTGCCGGTGTTCCGCAGCAGCCGGCGCATCGTGAGCCGGTAGAGGTGCCCGTCGTAGTCGAGGCGGGCCGCGTCATGCTCGACGACGATCGCCGAGCCGGTCGCGTACGGCTGCTCGGCCCTGCGGGGTGCGGGTACGACCGCCGTCGGTGCCACAGGAGCCTTGGCCGTCTCGTAGTCCAGCCAGCGCTTCCAGATGGCCTTACCCGCGTTCAGGGCCTCCTCCGCACGGCGGGCGAAGTCCTCGGTCGGCTTGTGCCGGCCCGACTCGACGTGGCTCACGTAGGACGGATCGAAGCCCATCCGTCTGGCTAACTCCCGCTTGGCAAGGCCCCGCACCTCGCGCCAGTAGGCGACCTCCGCCGCGAACGCCTCGGCGGCCTGCTCGACCGTCAAGGCGTCGTCCCGCGCGTCCATCAAAGCCCCCGCCCTGGCCGTCGGATGAGATGAATGAACCGTCAGTGATCTCGATTCACCATTCTGTCACGGTCCCGTCCGCCAGTTTCCTTCCTTCACCGGCCCAGGTCGACCCCCGGGCCCAAACGAGGAGGGTCCCCAGCGATGCGCGTGCTGTATCTGCTCAACGTCTCCAACTCCAGTCAGCTGTCCGCCGACTCCGGCTACACCTTCGCCGACATGCTCGCCCCGGCCCTGACCGACGCCGGGGCCGAGGTGACCGTGGCCTCGCCGGTCCCGGTCGGCGACACCCGCGTGCACTTCGCGCCCATCACCTCGCCGTCCACCAAGTACCGGGCCCGCTTCGACCCCGGCATGGACGCCCTGGTCACCCTGATCCGCGACCGGCGGCCCGAGGTGGTGGTGGCCAACCAGATCGAGGCCGCCCCCGCGATCCGGGCCGCGCTCCTGGAAGCCGGGGTGGACGCGCTGATCACCGGCTACTGCCACTACCTGCCGTTCTCCTTCACCGACACCGGCGTCCTGGAGCTGGACCCGGCGATGAACGACCGGGGCCTGGGCCGCAGCGTGCTGCTGGCCTTCGCCGCCGGCCTCGCGGCCTGCGACCGCATCCTGGTCCACTCCTCCACCGCCGCCTCCTGGACCACCGCGGCTGCCGCCCGCACCGGCGTCGACCTCGGCGACAAGCTGCACATCGTGCCCGCCCCCAGGGACGTACGGCTGGTGCGCGACCCGGCTGGCATCACCCCGCCCGGAGGCAGGGCCACCGGCATCTACAACCACCGCCTGTACAGGCACTACGGCACCGCCCGCTTCACCCAGCTCGCCCGCCGCCTCGTCGCCGACGCCCCGGTGCGGCTCACGGTGATGGACCTGTTCGGCATCCGAAGTTCCGAGCGCATTCGCCTCGACCCCAGCCCCGAACGGCACCTGGAGGAGCTGGCGACCACGGATGGCGTCACGATCGCCTCCGACCGCGGCGACCGCGTCCGCTACCGCAACCTTCTGTCTGGCGCCCACTTCGGCATCGCCCCCTTCCGCCCCGGCTGCCCCTGGTCCATGTCGGTGATCGACTGCCAGGCGATGGGCCTGCCCGTAATCGGCCCGCGCACCGGCTGGCTCGCCGAGCACATCGACAACGAGCTGCTGTTCGACACCGACGAGCAGGCCGTCCAGATCACCGAGCGCCTCGCCACCGACGCCAAGTTCTACCTGGTGCACGCCAAACGCGCGCACGCCTCCACCGCCGACCTCACGCACGCCGTGGTGGCCGCCCGTTACCTGGAGGCGATCAAGTGACCGGCTTCGACGCGGTCCAGCTCTCCTACGACGAGCCGCTGGCCGACCGTCTGCACACCCGCCTCACCCGGGTGCTGGGCGGCACCGTCAAGCGCCTGCACGGAGTCCGCGGGATGCGGCGCGCGTACCGGCTCACCGCCGAGCTGGTCGACACCGAGCAGTTCTTCCTCGCCGACGGTGACTTCGCCATCGACCCCGAGTTCCCCACCGCCGCAGTCCAGCCGCTGGCCGACGGGGTGGCGATGCGGGTCTGGCAGGCGGTCAACCCGGTCAACGGCCTGACCTACGGCTACGGCGGGCTCAAGCTGATCCGACGCTCGGCGCTGCGGGAGATGGGCCAGGCCGTCGACGTGCTGGCCGCACTGCCCGGCCGGGTCGAGTTCTGCCGCCAGACCGCCGGGGTCACGCGGTTCAACCAGAGCCCGTTCCACGCGTGGAAGGCGGGCTTCCGAGAGTGCGCGATGCTCGCGCGCGGCAGCGAGTACGGCATGACCGACGCCTCCGCCCAGGAGCGTATCGCCGCTTGGACGGCTGGCCGCGACGGCGAGTTCGCCGCCTACGCGGCGGCCGGAGCCCGCGACGGACTCGGCTTCGCCAAGGCCGCTGCCCGCGACCCGCAGCGCTTCGAGGCGCTCAATGACCCGCCCTGGCTGTACCAGCACTTCACCACTCTGTACGGCGAGCAGGCGGTGACCGGATGAGCACCGCCCCCGGGCCACTGGTGCTGATCGAGCCGTACGCGCACCGGGCCGGCGGACATCACCAGCGCACGCTGGCGGCGCTCGCCGCCGCGCGGCCGGACAGCCTCGTCATCGCCCCGGGCGGCCTGAGCGAGGACGTGGGCCCGCTGGTTCAGTCCGGTTCCCGGGTCGCCGTCGGTCCGGCCGGGCCCGCGGCGAAGATCCTTCTGGCCGTCGCGCGGGCGGCAGCACGGGTCTCCGTCGCCGGCCAGCAGGTCTTCGCCTCCCGGCGCTGGCCGCTGGCGGTCCGCAGGTCCCCGCACCAGGTCACCCTTCTCGCCCGGTGCCTGACCGAGGCCGCCTGCCTTCGCACCGCACGCCGCCTCGCCCCGCGGGCCTCGGCAGTGGTGATCCTCAGCGCGAACGAGGCCCTGCACGGCGTGGCCGCCCTGCTCGGCGGCACCCCGCACCTGCGGTTCATCCACGAGGCGGTCACCACCGAAGACCGCCTGGTCCGGTGGCTGGGCCGACTTGCCCGCAGGGGCGAGAAACGGGTGATCGCTCTGTATCCGACCACCGCTGTCCGCGATCAGGTCGCGCCGGCCTTCCCTCGCCTTCTGGGTGAGGTGCGAGCGTTCGCGGTCGACGACGGGCGCCCGCTGACCGACGCCGAACGAGACGGTGCCCGCACCGCCTTCACCATCCCCGCCGATGCGAAGGCGGTGTGCGTGGTCGGCGGCTGGTGGCCGTACAAGGACATCCCCACCATCGACGCCGCCCTCGCCCGCCTCACTACCCAGCTGCACGTCCTGGTGTGCGGCACCCCACTGGACGACGCCGTCCTCACCCGCTGGCACCAGCTCCCCAACGTCCACCTTCACACCGTGCCCGGCCCGGTCGGCGACCAGATCCTGCGGCTCGTCTACGCCGCCGCCGACACGGCCCTCGTCGCCCGGAAGCCCGGCGTGGGCAAGGAATCCGGACTGGTCATGGACGCCGCCCGCCTCGCCGTCCCGCTGATCGTCTCCACGCACGACCCCGAGCTGACCGCCCGCCTCGACGGGCAGCCGTGGGTCCGGCTCTTCCCGGCCGGCGATCCGGACATCCTCGCCAAGACGCTGGACCACCTCACGGCCGACGCGCCCGCCCGCCCGGGGCCTTCGGCGCGCGGGGTCCTGGACATGCACTCGGCGGCCGAGCAGGCTGCCTTCCTCGCCGACACCTACACCCGCCTGACCAAGGAATGCCGATGAAGACGACCGTCTCTCCCGCCCTGGTCGCGGTGGTCGGCCCGGTCGAACCGGCTCTGCTGGCCGCCTGGACTGCCCACTACCGCCGACTCGGCATCGAACGCTTCCACCTCGCCTTCCACTTCCCCGACCACGTCCACGACGCCTGGCGGCACCAGCTCCTCGCGGCCAGCCACGACCTCGGCATCATCCCTGCCCGGATCAGCACCGGACCGTGGCACGAGCACACCAACACCCAGCTCCGCGACGCCTTGCGCGAGCAGGCGGGAACCGGCTGGCACCTGATCGCCGACTCCGACGAGTTCCAGACCTACCCCGCCCCGCTCGCCGAGATGATCGCCCAGGCCGAGGCCGCCAGGCGCAAGGTGATCGGCGGGCTGATGCTCGACCGCGCCACGAACGACGGCCGCTTGGCCTTGTGGCGCCCGGAAACCGGACTGGACCGGGCCTTCCCGCTCGGCGGGCACCTCACCCACCGGCTCCTCAAGGGCGACCCCCGTAAGATCGTCCTCGCCCACTCCTCAGTGACCGTGGCATCCGGCAACCACCGGGCACCGGGCCACAAGCCCGACCCGGACACGCTCGCGTGCGTGAACCACTTCAAGTGGCGCTCGGGCGTCCTAGACGACCTGCGCCGGCGGATCGACCGGTTCACCTCCGGTGAGTGGGCCGAGCACACCCCGGCCGTCCGCAGCGAGGCGTCCCGCCTGTTGCAGCACATCGACCGCCACAACGGCCGCATCGACGTCGCCGATCCCCGCCTGGCCTTCCGCCGCGTCACCCTCGACCGCCTGCCGGACGGCTGGGCCGCCGAAGCCGCCAAGATCTCCAACACCTGGCGCCCGCAGATGGCTCAGAGCCAGTCCGGCTCCACGATCTCCTCGCCCTCGCCCTGAGGCGCCTCGAAGCGGGCGAAGAAGTCATCCAGGGCCGCCGGCGTCACGACGAGCGCGTTGGCGTCCTCCCGCTCATTGCGCTCCGCCAGCCTGCGCAGCAGTTCGTCGCGCTCCACCGGGAAGTACAGCAGCCGCCACCGCCCGCCGGCCGACTCCACCAGCTCCTTCATCGCGTCGCGGTCCTTACGCGGCCACAGCCCGTGGTCCCACACCACATCCCGGCCCTCGGCGACCAGCTCGGCAAGCCGCTCGTGCAGCTCGGCGACGACCGGGGCCTCCTTCTCGAAGTAGGTGTTCTCCGGGTAGTCGACGCCGTAACGACCGTGCCGCTCGAAGACGACCTCGTCCACCGACAGCCGCACAGCACCCTCGGGCTCCAGCTTCCGCAGGGCATAGGTGGTCTTCCCCGAACCGGTGAGCCCCACCAGCAGGAACACCACCGGAGTGCGCTCGGCCACCGCCAACTCCCCTCAACAACACCAGCGTTCCTTGGCCAGTCTGCCACCGCCGGCCAGCCCAGGACCCCGTTCCCCATCACCGTCACCCGAAGGAGCCGCCCGTGTCTGCCTCCGCACTCGCCCGCACACTACGGGCCTACGTCCGCCACGCCCCCGGCAGCGTGGGCAAGGCCCGGCTCGTCGGCAGCTTCCTCGACGAGCACCTGCGCACCCACCCCGTCCGCACCACCGTCCGGCTGCGGTCCGGCGACAAGGTCGGCGTCACCACCAGCGACGTCATCCAGCGCTACCAGTACCTGTTCGGCGAGTGGGAGCCGAACCTGAGCGCCTTCCTGCGCGACCGGCTCCGCCCTGGGGACACCTTCATCGACGTCGGAGCCCACCGCGGCGCCTTCAGCCTATTGGCCTCCCACGCCGTCGGCCCCCACGGCCGCGTCGTCACCATTGAGCCCTCCCCGCAGTTCCACAACGACCTGACCGCCGCGGCCACCGCCAACCACCGCACCAACATCCGGGCCGTCCGCTCCGCCGCCTCCGACACCCACGGCACCCTGACCCTCTACCTGGAGGACCCCGCCAACCTCGGCCACACCACCGCCGTCCGGCCCCGCCACGTACACACGGCCTTCGACGTGCCGACCGCACCCCTGGCCGACCTGATCAGCCGGCCTGAGCTCGCCACCACCCGCGTCATCAAGATCGACGTCGAAGGTGCCGAGGCAGCAGCCATCCGAGGGCTGCTGCCCGCGCTCGCGCACCTGCGCGACGATGCGGAACTCGTCGTGGAAGTCACCCCCAGACTCCTGGCCAAGCAGGGCGAGAGCGCCGCCGACATCATCGACACCCTGCGCGAACACGGCTTCTACGCGTACACGCTCACCAACGACTACGACCCGGCCACCTACCCCCGAGCCATGCGCCGACCGCAGCCGCCCGCCCGGTGCAACGAAACCCCGAAGGACATGACCGACCTGGTTTTCTCCCGCACCAACGCCGACGGCCTCACGCTCGGGCGCTGAGCAGCACCTCCACATTCCAAGCGGCTCGGCCAGTCCGAGCCGCGCGCCAGGACCACCGACACCTTCCGGCACGTCGACGAGGAGTGGGCACGTGATCAACACCAGCGTGATGAACAGCCGCAACGCAGTCTGCGTGATCGTCCACGACAAGGACGCCGACACGATCGCCGCCGTGCTCTACGGAGCCCGCAACTGGTCCCCGCAGCCGGCCTGGACCCTCCCCGGTGGCAAGGCCGAACCCGGCGAAGCCCTCGACGAGGCCGCCGCCCGCGAACTCAAGGAGGAGACCGGCCTGCTCGTCGACCCGGCGGATCTCGCCCTCGTCCACGTCATCCACGTCGAACAGGGCTGGGACCAGGCCGGGCAGTTCGTCCTGTTCGTCTTCGCCACCGACACGTGGGCCGGTGAGCTGACCAACACCGAGCCGGACAAGCACCTGACGGCCGAGTGGGTCGCCGCGAGCCGCCTGCCCACCCCCGCGTTCCCGACCTCCACACAGGCCCTGGCGGCGTACCAGGACGAAGGCCCGTCCTTCTCCCGCTATGGATGGTCGGTCACCGCTGCGCAATGAGCCAGCACCAGGGTGATCGGCGGGCTCGGCCGCCACACTGAGACGGCTCCGGTGGGTGCCGCCCACCTCGCACCAGACCGGATCGCCGCAGTGTGAGGGCGTCACGCTCCGGAGTCGCATGGGAACACCCCTGGGTCCGACGTAGGCTCGGTGGCATGAGCCTGCGCCTGAGCACCGTGATCCTTCCCGTCGACCGCTGGCACGAGGGAGGCCGCGCGAAGTGGCAGCGCGCCGAGGAACTCGGCTTCCACGCCGCGTACACGTACGACCACCTCTCCTGGCGGACCTTCCGCGACGGCCCCTGGTTCGGCGCCCTGCCCACCCTTACCGCCGCCGCCACGGCCACGGACCGCCTGCGCCTGGGGACCCTCGTCACGTCGCCTAATTTCAGGCATCCAGTGACGCTCGCCAAGGAGCTGATCTCGCTCGACGACATCTCCGGCGGGCGGGTCACCCTCGGCATCGGGGCCGGCGGCAACGGCTTCGACGCCACCGCGCTGGGCCAGGAGGCGTGGACGCCGAAGGAGCGGGCGGACCGGTTCGGCGAGTTCGTTCCGCTGCTCGACCGGCTCCTCACCGAGGGCGCGGTCTCGCAAAAGGGCGACTTCTACACGGCGGAGGAGGCGCGGAACATCCCAGGCTGTGTCCAGCGCCCGCGGCTGCCGTTCGCCGTGGCGGCGACCGGGCCGCGCGGGCTGCGGCTGGCCGCCCGGTACGGGCAGGCGTGGGTGACGACGGGCGACCCGAAGCTGTACGAGGAGGGGACCCCGGAGCAGTCGGTGGAGGCGCTGCGCGGGCAGGTCGAGAAGCTCGGCAAGGCGTGCGCCGAGTCCGGGCGGGACGTCGCCGAGCTGGACAAGATCCTGCTGACCGGCTTCACCCCGGACCGGGGCCGACCGCTGGAGTCCGTGGACGCCTTCGTCGACTTCGCCGGCCGCCACCAGGAGCTCGGCTTCACCGAGATCGTGATCCACTGGCCGATCGCGGACTCCGACTTCGACGCTGACCAGCAGGTCTTCGAGCGACTCGCCACCGAGGCACTTACCCAGCTGAATTGATCAAGGGCCGTGCTGCTGGCCACGCCACTGCGTTCCACGTAACTCGTGCGGCCGATGAACGTGGAGCAATCAACAGCGGACGGAGCTACGGGGCTACTCCAATCACCCGAGCGGGAGCGTGGTGGTGAGCGCCACGTAGCGGCTCAACTGTCCCGCCAGACAGTAGAATCAATCAGATCATCCCGCAGTTGGGCAGCAGGGTAGGCGAGCATAGATCTGGGGGTGGGCCATGGTGGGGGCACAGTCGGGCGCTGCAAAGAAGATCCACTCCGACGCTTACGGGGCGCTCATCGAGGCGCTGACCACGATCAACTGGAACAAGGCCCCGTTCGAGCAGGACATCCGGCGCAGGCTCCGAGCGCATCCCGAGTTGCTCATGCGCCTCGACTTCGCCACGACGAAGCGCCAGACAGCAGCCCAGCTGGTGCACATGCTGATGGACCAGGAGTCGGAGTACCGGGACTTCACCATTGAGCTGATGATCGACGTGTCCAGGCTGGACACCTTCCCGAACCTGATGAAGCAGGTGGACGCCAAGGAGCTCCTGGCCGACGCTCAGGCTGCCGTGGCGAACCTGGCCAGGTGGGTTGACCGGCATGCCGGTCTAGTCGAAGAGCGGGAGAGACTAGCTGCGGACCTCGCGGCTCACCAGGACGAAGTTAATCGGAGTCGCAGTTTCGCCCAGGTGCTGCAGGAGCTGACGCAGGACTTCCTGCGGCTCCGTTCAATAGAGAACCGCCAGCAGGCGGGGCGTGAGTTCGAAACCTTCCTGCATCGGTTGTTCACCCTGTTCGATCTGGAACCCACGCTCGCGTACAACCTGAAGGGCGAGCAGATAGACGGGGCGATCTACTACAACACGGACCACTTCATCGTCGAGGCCAAGTGGCTGGCCGGCACCGTCGAGGCCGAGGACCTGATGAAGTTCGACAGCAAGGTGCGTCTAAAGAGCAAGAACGCCCTGGGCTTGTTCGTGAGCGTGAACGGATTCTCCGCAGGTGGCCGCGACATCTTCAAGCGGGGGACGTCGTTCATCACCATCGAAGGCGGAGACCTCTACTGCGTGTTGGAGGGGCGCATCCGCCTAGACGAGCTGCTCAGCCGCAAGCTCCTCCACGCAAGCACTACCGGCAATTGCTACTACCCGGCAGCAGAGATACTGGGCTGATTCTGAGCTCGACGCTTCGTTGAGGCACTACCCGACCTGGCCGCCCGCTCCGAAAGCAGCCACGGGAGACCTCGATGGTCACCCTGTGTCATACCCCAGCGATGTCAGGCGATGGTGTGCGCCTCACGGGCGGCGAATCCATCACACCGTTCGCCGCCCGGTCCTGCTCGTGAAGAGGTTCTTAGCCCTCGCCAGCGGCTAGGGTCACCTCCTGTCGCGTGAAGAGGAGGAGGTCAGCAAACTCCTTCGGCCTGGGCCACTGGCCCATAGAATGGCCCGCATGGCTATGGACGGCACGCAGACGACTCCGGACGTGGTGGAGGACGTGTTCGATGGACACGCCACGGGTATCGAGGTCGAGGACTCGGGCGAGGACACCACCAAGATTCAGCGGCCGTGGAACCCTGACCAGATCCGGGTGAACACCAGCCAGTTCTCCTTGCGTAACATCCTCGACCAGATCGACGAGGGTTCCATCGAGCTCGCTCCGGACTTCCAGCGGTTGCAGGTCTGGCGGACGGACCAAAAGTCCCTGCTGGTCGAGTCGCTGCTGCTCCAGATCCCGCTGCCCGCGTTCTACTTCGCGGAGGACGCGGACGGTTCTTTCCGCGTTGTCGACGGCCTTCAGCGGCTGTCGACGCTACACGCGTTCGTCCGGGGTGGAGACAACGGCTTCGCCCTTGGGAAGCTGGAACACCTGAACGATCTGAAGGACATGCGCTTCAGTGATCTCCCTGTACCGTCCCAACGGCGAATCAACAACACCCAGCTGATCGTCAACGTGATCGACCCGACGACACCGCGCGGGGTCACGTACGAGATCTTCAAGCGCATCAATACTGGTGGAACCCCGCTCAATGCCCAAGAGATCCGGCACTGCATGAGCAGCCCGCGTAGCAGGGGCATCTTGCACCGGATGACTCATACGGATGCTTTTGCCAAGGCCACTGGGGGCCGCCTCACTGATCACATCCGGATGAATGATCGGGAGATGGCCCTGCGGTTCGCCGCGTTCTGGTTGAAGGGGGTCTTGGCCTACCAGGAGCGCCCCTTCATGGAGCAGTTCCTGATGGACGCAACCGAGATGCTGGATGATCCGAAGCAGGTCCCAGACGAGCAGGTGACTGAGCTGGAGACCGCCTTCGAGCGGGCGATGACTCACGCGTACCTCGTCTTCGGCGAGCACGCTTTCCGCAAGTGGCCGGAGGGCGACGATTACCGTCGCCCGATCAACCGCGCCATGTTCGAGAGCTGGTCCATGGCCTTGGCCGACCCCGACTGCACGACTGCCGACCTGCGTACGCGTCGAACAGCCATTGTGAAGGCGGCCCGTGAGCGGATGACCACCGACGTCACGTACCTCAACGCCATCACCTCCTCCACCGCCGACCGGTTTAGGGTGGACTACCGCTTCAAGGCCGCCGTGGCGGATGCGGGAGCCGGTCTGTGATCACTTCCCTGGAGATTCGGGGCTTCAAGCGGTTTGAATCAGCGTCGTTTGGCCTGCGTCCTTTCACGGTCCTGACCGGAGTTAACGGCGGCGGCAAGAGCACCTTGATCCAGT
Organism: Streptomyces bikiniensis; assembly: GCF_000716625.1. Classification (NCBI taxonomy): domain Bacteria; kingdom Bacillati; phylum Actinomycetota; class Actinomycetes; order Kitasatosporales; family Streptomycetaceae; genus Streptomyces; species Streptomyces bikiniensis. The sequence goes on from NZ_JNXJ01000003.1 coordinate 15,168, forward strand.
CCCTGCTGCTGGCGAGGTTGGCAAGTACGTCAGGTGCAGCGGCAGGTGCCACGATCCGGCTAAATGGCCCGCTCGGGCTGGCTCTCGGCGAGGCCCGGGACGTGCTGAACTGGACGACCGACGCGCGTGAGATCAGCATTCGACTGGGCGGCCCGGACGGTGAGTCATGGGTGTACGGCTTCGGGCTGCCTGACGCCGAGCAGGCACTGCACCTCGACGTGCGGCGGCTCCCAGTGGCGCACGTGCCAGGTATCGGGTCCGCTGTCACGGATCCCGCTTTCACCTACCTGTGCGCCGAGCGTCTGGGCCCCCGTGACACGCTGTCGGTGTCCGCCGAGGAGCCCGACCGGATCGGAGTCGGAGTGCGGGGTGAGTTCACCGCACAGGTGCTGGCACTGCGCGAGTCCCGCGCGGTAAGCACTCGGAGGGCGGTCCGAGGAGCATTGCACCACCCAGATTCCGCAGGACCGCAGTTGAGAGTCCAGGCCGAATCGTGGGCCTCCGAGATCATCCGTCCTCTCCAGATCAATGCACGGGTCGCCGTGGGAATCATGGCCACGACGATCCGGTTCGGAGAGACGGGGCTGAGCGGTGAGGAGATCCGTCCAGTCAATACCGGGTTCGGCATCTCCTACGCCTTGCCGGTCATCGTCGCGGGGCTACTCACAGAGCCAGGCGATCTGTTGATCGTGGAGAATCCCGAGGCGCATCTGCATCCGGCGGGACAGTCCCGGTTGGGCCGGTTCCTCGCTCGGGTGGCGGGCAGCGGGGTACAGGTCGTGGTGGAGACGCACAGCGATCACGTCCTCAACGGAGCCCGACTCGCCGTCGCGCACGATCACTCGCTACCGGCGGCGGACATGATCACCCACTACTTCGATCACGACCAGACCCTGTCCATCGACATCAATGACAAGGGTGAACTCAGCTATTGGCCCAACGGTTTCTTCGACCAGATCGAGACCGACCTCGGGAGGTTGGCTCGTGCCCAACGCGGCAGGTAGGAACGGAAGGGGAAACGAGCAGGACTTATTGGGTGCCTCCGCTGCCCTCGATGCCGACGACGACTACCGCGTCGTAGTCGCCGAGGAGTGCTTCAACTGGCGGGAGCTGACGGACTCCGGCCTGCAAGACGCCCTCGACGTCCTTGTGGAAGTCCTCCAACCGTTTACTGACGGCCGCAAAGCCGCGTTCATGGAGCCCGCGTATGACGTCGAGTGCCGCCCCTCGGTAACGCTGATCGACGCCCTGTATTCCCCGGACGGAGGGCTACCACGTGACAAGCGGGCTCTGCTGCAGCAACTGGTGAGTAAATGTCGGTGCGTAATACCGGACGAGGAGGATCTGCCCCAGCCGGCCCGGGTAGCCGAGGGCTCCTGGCAGGAACCTTCCTGGGGTACAGCCCACGCCCTGGCTCGGGCAGCTATGGGCCGCGCCATGTCCTGTCTCCTGGTGCCTTACGCCACAGAACCCGACTGGCCGTCCGGATGGGTCACTGTCACGCGGACGACGGAGGTTGGCCAGGACGAGGTGAAGTTGCACGTTCTACGACACCCTGACGACGTACCGATCTTCTGGCGCGGTGTCCTCACCCACGAGAGCGTGCCGGCCGAGCGCTTCTTCACCTTCACAGAGGATGCTTTCCCCCGGCTGCTGTTCGCCGACTCTCTGCGTCTGCACCACTTCAAGGGCGCGTACGCCGAAGTCCTGCCGTGGCTCGTGAAGTTGCTGGGAGCGATTGACGACCACTTCGCCCGGACGCTGGCTGAATGCGGCGGCGACCAGACACAGGTTGTCCGGAGGTTCAGTGCTCTGGGCCTGGACATCTCACCCGAGAGCCCGAACACGAAGAAGAACGCGAAGGCGTGGGAGCAGCGCAACGTGGGATACGGCGACGGCACCTACCGATGCGAGTGGCATGGCAAGCGGCTCTGGGACCGCGACAGAGTCCACTTCTCATTGCCGATCGCCGAGCACGGCGACCGGATCCTCATCGGGATCTTTGTGGAGCATCTGGCGACCTGAGCGAAGGAGACCGAAAGGCGTGGCCATGGACGTTCCGCTCACACATCAACGGCCAGGTCAGCCCGTGATGGGTGAACAAGGCTTGACTGACGTGACGAGCGTGCCCAAACGTATACTCTGTGTGACCGTCGCTGCCGCTGTCAGCGTCGGGATCGCACCGAACCACGGCCCGTCCCGGAAGGTACGCCAGGACAGGTGATCGTAGGTGTACGCGGCGTGGAAGCCGAGTTCCTCGGCCCGCCGCCAGGTCTTCTGTCCTTCGGCCCACCGGTGGATGGGGAGGATCACGGTACTCAGACGCATGACTCGACGATACGCGGGCTTGCCGCTGCCGCGGATATGCCGACCGAGCAGATCCGGGAAGGCGCGTCGGCGTAGCCGTGGGGGCCGCTAACGTGGCGTCATGAGCACGCTGGACAGGGCTGAGCTTGAGGCCATGATCGAAGAGGCGACGGTGGACGCCTACGGCGAGGACGAGCAGCGGACCGGTCTGTTCACCATGCTTGAGGAGCATCTCGACGTGCCCTTCACCACCGTGGTTCTGGGCGTCGAGGCGATGGCGCACGGCGTCGACCTCACGCCCGACGGCAGGATCGTCGCCCTGTGCTCGCGTGGCCGTGTTCGGCAGTCGATAGGCATCCTTGACCTGCCGTTGCCCTCCCCCGCGCCCGAAGGTGTGGAGTGGATCGAGGCGTACCGCCATGGGGCCGGTTGAGACCGGGCACCCCTCACTTCATACGGAGCTGGATTGCACGAAAGGGCTGAACGTGGCTGACGCCGTACAGGGCGCGGGTGGACCATCACTGGCCGGCCTCATGGAGCGCAGCGCCGAGTTGAAAGGGGAACTGGTCACTTTCGCTCAGAGCGCTCGTTTCGACCGGTGGTTGACGCCTCTCCTGCTGGAGGCCGCGGGGCCTGCACGGCAGCTGGACGAGGGTGAGGCGATCCGGATCACCGATCACTTCATCCTGCGGTACCGCCTGCCGGACGGTTCGACCGTCGTGGACCGGTTCCTCGCCGGCCGGAAGGACTTGACCACGGCCGACCGGGAGATGCTGCTCGGCTGGCGTGACCCGGTCGAGGGCGTCTTCGAGGTCCGGCGCAAGGACGGCGATGCCGTCATCCTGCTGAACCTGGTCGACGACCTGGAGTACCGCGCGTACTCGAACGTCGGGCGGGCGGCGTTCCGTGGAGTGTCCAAGGGAGGATTCCTTCACACCTGCCTGGTACCCGTCCACTCAGCCGACGGTGCGTGGCTGGTGTCCGGGGCGATGACGAGCTACCCCAGGTCCAGCGCCCCCGAGATCGCCCAAGCAGCTCTGCAACTGGCCACGCACCACCCCGAACTGGTCTTCCGCAACCCCGAGAAGATCGAGCAGGGGTGGCAGCGGATGAGGGAGGACCGGGCCGCGTTCGTCGAGTTCTGCGGCGGCGACGAACTGGTCCTTCCGCCTGCCGAAGCCGAGGACCTCCTCAACGCCTACTACCGCCACCGCCAAAAGACAGCCGTCGCCGCACAGCCTGGTCGTGCCCGACGCAAGCGGCCCTCCGGCCTCGACCTGCCCTTCTTCGAGCTGCCGTCAGAACTGGCGGACTCGGACACCGTCGGCGTCATCTACGACCAGGTCGACGGGCTCAACTTCTACGCCGACTACGGGATGCTGCGGGACCTCTTCGCAGACCCCGCCCTCACGGGTCGCAGACGGCACCAGGACCTGCTGCGCACGTACCTGCGCGAGGAGTCGATCACGCCACTGCCGATCCGCCGGCTGGCCGCCGCTCACCCGGAGACGGCGGATACCGTGTTCCGGAAACTGCTGAGGAAGCCCGGATTCACCTGGAGCGAGCACGGCGATGCGCTGATGCGCCGGCGCAAGCCCTGGTACTACGAGAGCGACCCGCGCCCCGGGGTGTCCGTCATCGGTGACCGTCTGAGTGAGCTGCTGGGCGCGGGACAGCGCTGAGCTCGTACGTGGAGAAAGCCCGACGAATGGCGCGCATACCGCAGTATGCCGGCTCCATGGCTCACACGACCCGCATCACGGTCACTCTGCCCACCGAGCAAATGGCGGAGCTGAAGAGGCTCACGGACAACGTCTCCGGCTACGTCGCGGAGGCGGTCGCCCGCCAGATCAGACACCAGCTGCTCGGTGAGGAGCTGCGCCGCTACGAGGAGGAGCACGGCGCGTTCACCGACGAGGAACTGGCCGCGGCCCAGGCCAGAATCTTCGGCACGGCCGAGCACGAGGAGTCGGCGAGCGCCGCGTGAACCACCGCATCGAGACCGTCGTACTGGACTCCGAAGGGCTGTCCGCCTGGATCGCGCGGGACCGGACCGTGCTCGCGATGATCCGGTCTTTCCATTCGATGGCAGCCGATCTCGTGATCTGCGCCAACACCATCGTGGAAGTCATGCACGCCCGCGTGAACACCGCCCGACTGAACTGGGTGCTCTCGCAGGTCAAGGTGGAAGCGGTGACCGAGCAGGCGGCCAGAGCCGCCGCCGGCCTGCTCGAAGAGGCCGGTCTGCACGGCCACAAGTACGCGATCGATGCCACCGTCGCCGAACTCGCGCTCCGCCGGCCAGGCCCGGTGGCCGTGCTCACCTCGGACATCGACGACATGGCCAAGCTGTGCGGGAGTCACGTCCGACTCATCGCGCTCTGATCCGCTTCGGTCGGGACCAAGCGGTCCGGCATACGTCTTCCCAGGTCAGGCTGCGATAGGTGAACAAGGCTTGACCGACGTCACGAGCGTACCCAAGCGCATGCTCTGCGTTGCTGACGCTGCCGCCGTCAGCGTCGGGATCGCCCCGAACCACGGACCGTCCCGGAACGACCGCCACGACAGGTGGTCGTAGGTGTACGCGGCATGGAACCCGAGGTCTTCGGCCCGCCGCCAGATGTGCCGACCCCGGCTCCATCGGTGGACGGGAAGGATTACCGTACTCAGTCGCATGCCTGCGACCCTATGCGTCGGTGACTGCGGGCAACAGAGCGCCACACTCCCGGTCGGGGCTGCGGCGGTCCCGTGGTGCGCGTGTGCGCTCCGGAGCGGTGGGCGGCACCCTTCAGCTCTCGCAGTAGCGTGCGAAGACGCGGGCGCGCTCCTGCTCCCAGGTCCATTCCGCGTGCGTCCGGTGGAACGGAGCCCCGTTCGCCAGCTCGAAGAACTGGCCGGCGGGCCTGCCGGTCGCCTTGAGGATCACGATGGCGGAGAGCATGGGATCAGTCCCCTTGCTGTCCCGCCGGCAGGCGTCACCGAGGAGCTGGCTGATGATCGGGCCGCGATAGTGGACGTTGTGCCCCTGGGCCTTCAGCTCTTCACTGAGGGACTTGTACCAGCCGTCGGTACGGCCCTCCCGCGCCCAACGCCGGAGGATCTCCATCGTCTCGTCCAGCGCTGCCAGGTACTCGGTGTCGCCCTGTCGCATCCGAACCTCCCACGTCCTCAATGGACTTACACCGTATCCGGCAACGGCCCGCGTCGGCGCGGGCCGCAGGCCACTGTGCGTCCTCGTCGCTCCGGGGCGAGGCACCAGTGGCGTCGTTGCCGCCCGGTGTCGCCCTGGGGGCCGCTGGCGTTGCCTCATGGACGGGTGGGACACAGCCGCGCCTGAGGCCATGATCGAAGAGGCCACCGTCGACGCCTACACCGAAGACGAGCAGTCGACCGGTCTGTTCACACTGCTTGAAGAGCACCTGGCCTCGCCCTTCACCACCGCCGTTCTCGGCGTCGAGGTGATCGTGCGCGGCATCGACCTCACGCCAGACGGCAGGATCGTCGCCATGTGCACTGGCGGCCGGGTTCGGCAGTCGATCGGAATCCTGGAGCTGTCTTTGCCCAGCCCGCTCCCGAGGGCGCGGAGTGGACCGAGGCGTACCGTCACTGGGCCGGTTGAGGCCGGACACCTCTCACTCCACACGGAACCGGCTCGTCGGTGAGGAACTGCGCCGCTACGAGGAGGAACACGGCGCGTTCACTGACGAGGAGCTGGCTGCGGCCCAGACCAGGGTCTCGGGCACGGCCGATGAACCGGATCCTTCCCGGGGCAAGGTGGAAGCGGTGACCGAGCAGACGGTCAGAGCCGCCACCGGCCTGCTGGAAGAGGCCGGCCTGCACGGCCACAAGCACGCGATCGATGCCACCGTCGCCGAGCTCGCGCTCCGCCGGCCAGGCCCGGTGGCCGTGCTTACGTCGGACGTCGACGACATGGCCAAGCTGCGCGGTAACCGCGTCCGGCTCATCGCGATCTGATCTGCTCCGGGCGGGACCAAGATGCCCCTGACGCACGACTTCCCGGATCAGACGTGGTCGTAGGGGTGAGCGGTGTGGAAGCCCGGCTCCTTGGCGCGCCGCCACTTCGCGCGGCCTCCCTCGTGCCAGCGGTCGATCGGCAGGAGCACAGTGCTCAGTCGCATGGGGACGACCCTACGAGAGGCCGAGCAGCCGCCGCATCGACTCCGCCGCGCGGACGGCCGCGTCGCCGCAGCAGTTGTTGAAGAGGACGTGGACCTCCCGCGTCCGCTCGGCCGTCTCCCGGACGCGCGGGATCCACTCCGAGAGCTCCTCGGAGGTGTAGTCGTGGCGGAACCTCTCCTCCTTGGTCCCCGTGCCCCAGGCGGTGTTGCGGCCGTGGAAGCGCACCAGGGCGAGGTCCGGGGAGGTGACCCGTACGACCGGCGGCACGGACGTGGGCAGCGTCTGCGTCATGTCCACGGCCACGGCGGCCGCGTCCAGCTCCGTCAGCAGGGCGGTCGTCGCGTCGGCGTTCTCCTCGTGCCACCAGCCCGGGTTCCGGAACTCCACGGCCACCGGCCATCCGGCGGCCCGCTCCCGGCACCGGCGCAGGAACTCCACCGCCGGCGCTCCCGGTACGAGCCGGTGCGGGAACTGGAACAGCAGCGTCCCCAGGCGGTCGGCCTCGCGCAGCGGTTCGAGGGCCGCGCTGTACCGCGTCCACACCTCGTCGAGCAGCCCGGGATCGACGCCCTCCCGCCCCCGCTGCCGCGCGAAGGCCGGGCGGAGGTCGGCGGGCAGCGCCTCCGGTCGGGTCGGATGACCGGTGAGCAGCGAGAACGCCTTCACGTCGAAGCGGAAGTCCTCGGGGGTGCGCTCGGCCCACAGCAGGCTGTTGCGGGTGCTGGGCAGGCCGTAGTACGTGGAGTCGACCTCCACCACCGGGAACCGCGTGGCGTAGTACCGCAGTCTGCCCTCCGCGTCGCGCTGCCCCTTCGGATACCAGCCGCCGGCCACCAGCGCCTTGTCCGTCCACGAGCAGGTTCCGACCCGGATCTCTCCCATCCGCCCAGTGTTCCCCGGGACCGGCGGGGGATGCGTCCGGCACGCGGGCCGCCCGGTCCGCGTGGGGCGCCCGGTCTGCGTGGGGCGCTCGGTCTACGTGGGGCGCTCGGTCCGCGCCGGGGCGTCCGAGGGGGCGTCGGCGGAGACGTCGGCGGGGGTGTCGGCGGGGCCGGGATGGGGAGGGGCGGGTTCAGGACGGGAGGCGGAGGAACTCCGGCGGAACGGTGTCGGTCAGCCAGACCCCGTTGGCGCTGACGTGGAAGACGTGCCCGGCCCGGTGCATGGCGCCGGCGTCGACGCTCAGGACGACCGGTCGGCCCCGGCGGGCGCCGACCCGGGTCGCGGTCTCCCGGTCGGGGGAGAGGTGCACGTGGTGGCGGGCCATGGGCCGCAGCCCCTCCGCCCGGATGGAGGGGAGCCGGCCCGCGACCGTGCCGTGGTAGAGGTACGCGGGCGGTTCGGCGGCCGGCAGGTCCAGGTCCACCTGGACGGTGTGGCCCTGGCTGGCGCGGATGCGGGTGCCCTCGATCGCGAAGCGCTTCTTGTCGTTGGTCGCGACGACGTGGTCGAGTTCCTCGCGGGAGATCGGGAAACCGTGCTCCGCGGCGGCGCGGAGCAGCGCGTCGATCTCGGTCCAGCCCTGCGCGTCGAGGGCCAGCCCGATGCGCTCGGGCTGGTGGCGCAGATGCTTGGAGAGGTACTTGGAGACCTTCACCGTGCGACGTTCGTCCATGGGTGATCGTGAGGTCATCCGGTCAGGATGCCGGAGCCCGCTCCACCCCCGCCAATGCTTTTCGACGATTTCCGGTGGACAGGTTTGATCCACAGTCAAGCCTACTTATCCACAGGGTGATTGGCCTTTCTGTGGACAACAAGGCCTTCAATTCAAGGCAATTGACCCCTTTGATCATCTACGCAACTTTCGTGATGGCGCGAGGAGAGGGCGTCCAACGTCCTCTTGTGGACCTCCCGTTCCGTGGCGGCCGTGACGAAGGCCGCCACTCCTTCCGCCCCGACCAGGCCCTGCACGGCTCGGACCGTCCCGGCGGGCAGCGCCACCGGGCGCGGCTCGTCGTCCTGCGCGGGCGGCGCGTCCGGCGACAGGTGGATCTGGAGGTGCCGGGTGGCGAACAGGCGCATGGCGCGCGCCAGTTCGGCATCCACCGTCTGCTGGGCGAGCGGCCTGAGCCGCCGTACCATCGCCGCCGCCTCGGCCGCGTCCGCGTCCGTCGGCGGGCGGTGCTCCAGATAGCGGGCGAAGACGTACTCGGTCGTGAACTCCAGGAACCGGGAGGCGATGTGCTCCACCTGCCCCCGCAGTTCCTTCAGGTGCCCGGTGATCGCCGTCAGCGGCACCCCGGCCGCGTACAGCTCGGCCGCCACCGCCAGCTCCTGGGGGCTCGGTACGAGGTACTCCTCCGCCTCCCGGTCCGGGATCCGCTCCAGCACGCCCAGCTCCACCGCCTCCCGGATGGCCTCCTCGTCCGGCGTGCCGCCGAAGCGGGCGTCCAGCTCCGCGCGCGATATCCGGGCCGCCTCTTCGTCCGTCCACGGCCCGTGGACCTCCGCGACCAGACCGAGCACGCCACCGAGCCCCCGACCGGTGTCCCACGCCTCCAGGAGCTCCTTGATCGAGGCCAGGGTGTAGCCCCGGTCGAGGAGGTCGGCGATCCGCCGGAGCCGCGCGAGGTGCGCGTCCCCGTAGACGTTCGCCCTGCCCCGCCGTTCCGGACGGGGCAGCAGACCGCGGTCCTGGTAGGCGCGGATCGTCCGGACCGTGGCCCCGCTGAGACGGGCGAGGTCCTCGATCCGGTACTCCGGCTGTGCTGACTGCTCGGTCAAACCCGCTCCCACCGACCGCTTCCACCACCCCGCCGCCGCGGGATCCGTCCTGCGAGGGATCGTACGACCGCCGCTCCCCGACCCGCGCCGCCCCGGCCCTCGCCGACCTCCTACGCCGCCGACCCTCTACGCCGCCGTCTTTCTACGGCACCTTCTCCCTGTCCCTGCGTCGCCGCCCCCTGTCTCTACGTCGCCGTCTCCCTGTGCCTACGTCGCCGTCGCCCTATGCCTACGCCGTCGTCTCCCTATGCCGGCGGCTGCCACCGCGCGAGGGCCCGCAGGGCGCCCGGGCTCAGCCGGGACAGGAGGCGGGCGCCCCGGGCCTCGGGGGTCACCGGCACGACGGCCCGGTCGTGCAGGACGGCCCCCAGGATCGCGTCCGCGACCTTCTCCGGCGGGTAGTTCCGCAGCCCGTACAGCCGGGACGCCTTCTTCTGCCGCCGCTTCTCCTCCGCCGCGTCCGACACCCCGGCGAACCGCGTGGTCGCCGTGATGTTGGTGTTGACGATGCCGGGGCATATCGCGGACACCCCGATGCCCTGCCCGGCCAGTTCGGCGCGCAGGCACTCGCTGAGCATCAGCACCGCCGCCTTCGACGTGCTGTACGCGGGCAGGGCCCGGGAGGGCTGGAACGCCGCCGCGGACGCGGTGTTCACGATGTGGCCCCCCTGGCCCCGTGCGACCATCCGCGCCCCGAAGTGCCGGCACCCGTGGATCACGCCCCACAGGTTGACGTCCAGGACCCGCGCCCACTCCTCGCTCGACGTCTCGAAGAAGGATCCCGCGAGCCCGATGCCCGCGTTGTTGACCAGGACGTCGACGACCCCGTACTCGTCCTCCACCTTGGCGGCCAGCTTCTCCACCGCCTGCTCGTCGGAGACGTCGACGGCTTCGCCCCAGGCCTCCGGAGCACCGATCAGCCGCGCCATCTCCGCCGTACGGACCGCCCCCTCGGCATCCCGGTCCACGGCCACGACCCGGGCGCCGGCCTCCGCGAACGCGAAGGCGGTGGCCCGCCCGATGCCGCTGGCCGCCCCGGTCACCAGGACGAGCTGCCCGCCGAACCGCTCCGCGTACTCCGGCCGCACCCCGCTCTTCACCGACGCCGCGACCTGCTTCGGCGCCCCGGCCACCGGCTCCTCGTGGGCCCGGACGAACTCGGTGATCCAGGAGGACAGCTGGTCCGGCCGGGTGCGGGGCACCCAGTGCTTGGCGGGCAGGGTGCGCCGGGTCAGTCGCGGCACCCAGGCGCCCAGGTCGTCGTAGAGCCGGTCGGAGAGGAAGGCGTCACCGGTCGGCACGATCAGCTGCACGGGCGCGTGCGCGTACGCGTCGGGGCGCGGCCGGGAGAGCCTGGCCCGGACGTTGTCCCGGTAGAGCCAGGCCCCGTGCGCCGCGTCGTCCGGCAGCGAGGACGTCGGGTAGTCGCCGGCCGGGACCTTCTCCACCCGCTCCAGGATCCGCGGCCAGCGCTTGCCGAGCGGCCCGCGCCAGGCCAGCTCCGGCAGCACGGGGGTGTGGAGCATGTACACGTACCAGGACTTGGCGCCCTGGCCGAGGAGCTGGCCGACCCGGCGCGGGGTGGGCCGGTTCATCCGCCGCTTGATCCAGTGCCCGAAGTGGTCGAGGGAGGGCCCGGACATCGAGGTGAAGGAGGCGATCCGGCCCTCGGTGCGCGGCACGGTCGCGAACTCCCAGCCCTGCACCGAGCCCCAGTCGTGGCCGACGAGGTGGACCGGCCGGTCCGGGCTGACGGCGTCGGCGACCGCCAGGAAGTCGTCCGTCAGCTTCTCCAGGGTGAAGCCGCCGCGCAGCGGTACGGGCGCCGTCGACCGGCCGTGGCCCCGGACGTCGTACAGCACCACGTGGAACTCCTCGGCCAGCCGGACCGCGACCTCCGACCACACCTCCTTGGAGTCCGGGTAGCCGTGCACGAGCAGGACGGTCGGCCGGCCCGTCTCGCCGAGCTCGGCGACGCACAGCTCGATCCCGCCCGTACGGACCCGGCGCTCCCGGGCCCCCTTGAGCTCCGTCATCAGACCGCTCCCTCGTTCCAGCGCCGCACGTGCGGCAGATCGTCGTCCAGCCAGAACGCGCTCTGCTCGGGGTCCCGGGAGTCGGTGACGACCAGGATCTCCTCGAACTTCGCGCCCGTACCCCGGAACCCGAGGTGCGGCTCGACCGCCCACAGCCCGGGCGTGGGCGGGTGGTCGGAGAACTTGTACGGCGACCAGAGCGGCGACCAGCCGTCCCGGTGCCCGTGCAGGGCGTCGCTCGCCAGGCCCTTGAGCGCCCGGGTGCCGAAGCCGAAGAGCGTCGGCGACCAGCGGCGCTCCCGCACCCGGTCGATCTTGTGGGCGATGACGCCGAAGGGGTAGGCCCGGTGCCGGTTCGCGTACCCCTGGCGGACCATGAGCCGGTCCACGTCCTCGTATATCTCGCGCAGCGTGCGGCGCTCGCGCACCTCGCGCAGGATCAGCTCGCGGTGGGCCGCGAGGTCGGCGAGCAACCTGTCGTGCAGGGGATCGAGGCCGAGGCAGCCGCTGTAACCGATGTCGGCCGTGTACCCCTTGTACACCGGGGCCATGTCGAGGATGAACGGCATCCCCGCCTCCAGGCGCCGGTCCGTGGGGAAGAACTGGAGCGGGACCCTGAAGTCCACGAAGGCCGTGCGGTCCCCGAACCAGGCGAACGGCCGGTGGAACCAGTCCCGTACTCCCCGTTCGTGCAGCCACTCCCGCTGCATCCGGGCGGCCTCGCGCTCGGTCACGCCCGGCTTCAGCTGCGCCGCGACGGCTTCCGCACACGCGTAGGAGAGCCGCTGCACTTCCCTGAATCCCCGTAGCTCCGAGGAGAGTTCACCTGCCACCGCCGTCGCCATGCCGCCCCCGTCCCCCGTGAGCGCCCGGCTGCGCTCCGCGTTCGTAACTTGACATCGATGAATGTGACAATGCTCGGCGGCTGAGTCAAGGGGGCGGACGGCGGCCTGTGGAAAAGTCCGACGGAAGCCCGCCCGCGGCCACCCGGACGTGCGATGGGCGGTCACGGGGGCGACGACTTTCGTCGTTCCGCCCCTACTGGCTTGTACTCCTGTAGTCGGACAGAGATCGAGCCGTTGGTCTGACGACGCCTGTGGCGCACACCACTACCTTCGGAGCGTGACTGTGATCGCGACCGAAAGCCTCAGCAAGCGGTTCCCCCGGGTGACCGCTCTCGACCGGCTCTCCCTGGACATCGGGCCCGGTGTGACCGGACTGGTGGGTGCCAACGGAGCCGGCAAGTCCACGATGATCAAGATTCTGCTCGGACTCTCCCCCGCCACGGAGGGCCACGCGGAGGTCCTGGGCCTCGACGTCCGCACCTCCGGCCCCCAGATCCGCGAGCGCGTGGGATACATGCCCGAGCACGACTGCCTCCCCCCGGACGTCTCGGCCACCGAGTTCGTCGTCCACATGGCGCGCATGTCCGGGCTGCCCCCGACCGCCGCCCGCGAGCGGACGGCCGACACCCTGCGTCACGTCGGCCTGTACGAGGAGCGCTACCGCCCCATCGGCGGTTACTCGACCGGCATGAAACAGCGGGTGAAGCTCGCTCAGGCACTGGTCCACGACCCGAAGCTGGTCCTCCTCGACGAGCCGACCAACGGCCTCGACCCGGTCGGCCGGGACGAGATGCTCGGACTGATCCGCCGGATCTGGACCGACTTCGGCATCTCCGTCCTCGTCACCTCCCACCTCCTCGGCGAACTGGAACGCACCTGCGACCACGTCGTCGTCATCGACGGCGGGCGCCTCCTGCGCTCCAGCTCCACCAGCGACTTCACCCGGACCACCACGACCCTCGCGGTCGAGGTCACCGACTCCGACGAGCACCCCGACGGCACGGCGGCCCTCCGCACGGCCCTCACCGCCGCCGGCGTCACCCTCCACCCGGGCGTGGAGGAGGGCCTGCCCGGCGCCGGCCACATCCTGCTCCTGGAGGCGGAGGGCGAGGAGACGTACGACCTCGTGCGCGACACCGTCGCCGGGCTCGGCCTCGGGCTCGTCCGCATGGAGCAGCGCCGCCACCACATCGCCGAGGTCTTCCGTCCGGAGGCCGCCGAGGCGTCCACGCCGCACGAGGAGGTGCCGGCCCGATGAGCACCCAGATCCCCCAGCCCTCCCAGGCCGCTCCCGACACGACCCGGATCCACAACATCGGCTACCGGTCCTACGACGGCCCGCGCCTCGGCCGGGCGTACGCGCGCCGGTCGCTCTTCTCGCAGTCCCTGCGCGGCGCGTACGGACTGGGCCGCAGCGCCAAGTCCAAGGTGCTGCCGATGCTGCTCGCCGGCGTGATGTGCGCCCCCGCGCTGATCATCGTCGCCGTCGCGGTCGCCACCCAGCAGACCAAGCTCTCGATCGAGTACACGCAGTACGCGATCTACCTCCAGGTCGTCATCGGCATCTTCCTGGCCTCCCAGGCTCCCCAGTCCGTCTCCCGCGACCTCCGGTTCAGGACCGTGCCCCTGTACTTCTCCCGCCCGATCGAGCGCGCGGACTACGTCCTCGCCAAGTACGGGGCGATGGCGTCGGCACTCTTCATCCTCACGGCCGTCCCGCTGCTGATCATGTGGATCGGCTCGATGCTCGCCAAGATGGACTTCGCCGAGCAGACCAAGATGTTCGGCCAGGGGCTCGTCTCCGTGGCGCTGCTCTCGCTGCTCTTCGGCGGCATCGGCCTCGTCATGGCGGCCCTCACCCCGCGCCGGGGCTTCGGCGTCGCCGCCGTCATCGGCGTGCTGACCATCTCGTACGGCGCGGTCTCGACGCTCATGGGCATCGCCTACGTCACGGAGAACGCGGGCGCCATCAAGTGGCTCGGCCTGTTCTCCCCGATCACCCTCATCGACGGCGTGCAGAACGCCTTCCTGGGCGCACCGTCCATGTTCCCCGAGCTCGGGGGCCCGGGCGCCGGGTTCGGCGTGGTCTACCTGCTGGTCGTCCTCGCGCTGATCGCCGGCTCGTACGGCATCCTGATGCGCCGCTACCGAAAGGTCGGACTGTGACCACGCTCCACATCGACCACGTCTCCCGCTGGTTCGGAAACGTCGTGGCCGTGAACGACGTCTCGATGACGGTGGGCCCGGGCGTCACCGGCCTCCTCGGGCCCAACGGCGCCGGGAAGTCCACCCTGATCAACATGATGGGCGGCTTCCTCGACCCCTCCACCGGCGCCGTCACCCTCGACGGGCGGACGATCTGGAGGAACGAGTCGGTCTACCGCGACATCGGCGTCGTGCCCGAGCGGGAGGCGATGTACGACTTCCTCACCGGCCGCGAGTTCGTCGTGGCCAACGCCGAACTCCAGGGCCTCGGTGCCAAGGAGGCCCAGAGGGCCCTGGCCACGGTCGAGATGGAGTACGCGCAGGACCGCAAGGTCTCCACCTACAGCAAGGGCATGCGGCAGCGCGTGAAGATGGCCTCGGCCCTCGTCCACGACCCGTCGGTGCTGCTGCTCGACGAGCCGTTCAACGGCATGGACCCGCGCCAGCGCATGCAGCTGATGGACCTGCTGCGGCGGATGGGCGCGGACGGCCGCACGGTCCTCTTCTCCTCGCACATCCTGGAGGAGGTCGAGCAGCTCGCCTCCCACATCGAGGTGATCGTGGCCGGACGGCACGCGGCCTCCGGCGACTTCCGCAAGATCCGCCGCCTGATGACGGACCGGCCGCACCGCTACCTGGTCCGCTCCAGCGACGACCGGGCCCTCGCGGCCGCGCTGATCGCCGACCCGTCCACGGCCGGCATCGAGGTCGACCACGCGGACGGCGGACTGCGCATCCAGGCGGTCGACTTCGGGCGGTTCACGGAACTGCTGCCGAAGGTCGCTCGCGAGCGGGGGATCCGCCTCCTGACGGTCTCGCCCTCGGACGAGTCCCTCGAATCGGTCTTCTCGTACCTCGTAGCGGCCTGAAAGGAGCCCGACCGATGTACAACCCCACAGTCGCCCGACTCACCTACCGGGCCCTCCTCGGCCGCCGCAGGGCCCTGATCCTCTTCCTGCTGCCCGCCATGCTGCTGGTCATCTCGGCCGCGATCCGCGTGCTCAACGGCGCGGACGACCAGGCCGCGTCCGACGTCCTCGGCGGCTTCGCCCTGGCCACGATGGTGCCGCTGATCGGCGTGATCGCCGGCACGGGCGCGATCGGCCCGGAGATCGACGACGGCTCGATCGTCTACCTGCTGTCCAAGCCCGTGAAGCGGCCCACGATCATCTTCACGAAACTGATCGTGGCGATCGCGGTGACGATGGCCTTCTCGGCGGTTCCCACGCTGATCGCCGGGTTCATCCTCAACGGCAACGGCCAGCAGGTGGCCGTTGCCTACACGGTGGCGGCGCTCGTGGCCTCCATCACGTACAGCGCCCTGTTCCTGCTGCTCGGCACGGTCAGCCGGCACGCCGTGGTGATCGGCCTGGTCTACGCCCTGGTGTGGGAGACCCTCTTCGGCTCCCTGATCGCGGGTGCCCGCACCCTGAGCGTCCAGCAGTGGGCGCTCGCCCTCGCGGAGAAGGTCACCGGCGACGGCCTGGTCACCTCCGACGTCGGCCTCACCACGGCGGTGGTCCTCCTGGTGGCGGTCACGGTCACGGCCACCTGGTTCGCCGGCCAGAAGCTCCGCCGCCTGACCCTGGCGGGCGAGGAGTAGGCCCCGGGACCGGACACGGAAGCGGTACGGCTCCGAGGGTCGTCGCCCCCGGAGCCGGGAGGCCCTTCCGGAGCCGCCCCGCCACCCCGGTCGGTTCCCCGGCCGCCCCGGCCCGTTGTGCTCAGACCGTGCGGTCCCGGGCGGCGAGGAGGCCCACGGCCAGGGCCGCCGCGCAGACGCCGAGGACCACGCAGATCGGTGCAGTCCAGGAGCCGGTGGCCTGGTGGAGGGCGCCGGCTGCCAGCGGGCCCGCGGCGGCGAGCAGATAGCCGACCGTCTGAGCCATCCCCGAGAGCCCGGCCGCGGTCACCGCGTCCCCGGAACGCAGCACGACCAGGGTCAGGGCGAGCCCGACCGCGCCGCCCTGGCCGATGCCGAGGAGCGCCGACCAGAGCCAGGCGCCCTCCACGGGCGCCACCATCAGACCGGCGTAACCGGCGGCGACCAGCGTGGTGACGAGCACGACCAGCGGCCGCTGACTCCGCATCCGGCCGGCGAGCAGCGGCACCACGAAGGCGCCCGCCACCTGCACCAGGTTGTTGAAGGCGAAGACCATGCCCGCGGTGGAGCGGTCCATCCCGTGGTCGACGAAGATCGTCGGCATCCAGGCGATCAGCACATACGTCCAGAGCGACTGCAGCCCCATGAAGAGGGTGACCTGCCAGGCGAGCGCCGAGCGCCGGACGCTCACCGGGCGGGCGCCGCCGGCCGGGACGGCCCGTACCGCGTGACCCGTACGGCCGCGGGCGATCAGGACCTGGGGCAGCCAGGCGAGCGCCGCCACCGCGGCGAGCAGCGACCAGGAGCCGAGGGAGGCCTGCCAGCCGCCGCCCAGGGCCTTCTCCAGGGGGACGGCCGCCGCCGCGGCCACCGTGGCGCCCGCGATCATCGCGCCCGTGTAGACCGAGGTCATCGACGCGGCCCGGTCCGGGAAGTCACGCTTGATCAGGCCCGGCATGAGCACGTTGAGCAGGGCGATCGCCGTCCCGACGAGGACCCCGCCGCCGTACAGCGCGTACACGGAGGGCAGGACGCGCGCGAGGATGCCGGCGGCGAGCAGGAGGAGCGCCGCGAACAGCACGCGCTCGGCGCCGAACCGGCGGCCCAGCCACGGCGCGACCGCCGCGCCCGCGCCCAGGAAGAGCACCGGCACCGAGGTGACGAGCGAACTCGCCGCCGCGGAGAGCCCGAAGGCGGCGGATATCTCGCCGGCCAGGGGCGCCACGCTCGCCAGGGCGGCCCGCATGTTGAGCGAGGCCAGCACGATCCCGACGAGGAGCAGGGCCGGATGCGCGAGCAGGGCGCGCCGGGCCGCCGCCCCGGCCGCCGAGGGCCGAGCCCCGGCCTCGGCGTCGACGAGCACGGGCGCGGGGCCCGGCGCGGAGCCGGACACGGGCGGGGAGCCAGGGGCGAGCGCGGCGTCGGGCGCGGAACCAGGGTTCAGCGTGGTGTTGGGCGCGGTCACGGGCGCCGACGCGTCCGCCCCCCTACCTGACGCACGCGCCTCCGCACCTGACGTACACGCCCCCGTACCCGACATCCGCGCCCCCGTACCTGACATACGCGCTCCGGCGCTCATCGGGTCCGCTCCGTCAGCGCCGCGACCGTCTCCATCGGCTCCCGCAGCAGCTCGCGGGCCTGCCGCTCCGCCGCCTCCGGGTCGCCCGCCTCGATCGCGGCCACCAGGGCCTCGTGGGCGTCGATGTCGACCGGCGGCATCTCCCGGTCGCCGAGCGCCTCCACCAGGACCTCGTGGACCTGGGCGGAGAAGAAGCGGTACACCTCCACGAAGGCCGCGTTGCGGGTCGCGCCGACGACCGCCAGGTGGAAGGCGAGGTCCGCGTCGGCGTCCCGGTCGCCCTCCTCCCGCAGGGTGGTCAGGGCGGCCCGCAGCCGCAGCAGGTCGTGGGTGTCGCGCCGGGTCGCGGCGAGCCGGGCCGCCTCGGCCTCCAGGGCGACCCGGAGTTCGAGCACGTCGGCCGCGCCCGCGTGCCGGACCCCGTGCAGGACGGCCGCCGGGTCGGCGGTGGACCTGACGAAGGTGCCGTTGCCCTGCCGGGACTCCAGGAGCCCGGCGTGGACGAGGACCCGGACGGCCTCGCGGACGGTGTTGCGGCCCACTCCGAGCTGCTGCGCCAGCTCGTGCTCGGTGGGGATGCGGTCGCCGACCGCCCACTCCCCGCCCGCGAGCTGACCGCGGAGCTGTTCCACCGCGGAGTCCACCAGCGAGGTCCGCCCCGCCGCCCTGAGCGCCATGCCGTCCGCCCTCTCATTTGCCCGGTTGCCCAGTCATCCTACAACTCACGGCCTCCGGGACACCGGACTACTGTGGGGCCGTACGCGGACCGCACACCCTCATCACCCTCGGGAGTCAGTCATGTCAGACCGCTTCGACGTCGTCGTACTCGGAGCAGGCCCCGGCGGTTACGTGGCCGCCATCCGCGCCGCCCAGCTGGGCAAGCGGGTCGCGGTCGTCGAGGAGAAGTACTGGGGCGGCGTCTGTCTGAACGTCGGCTGCATCCCGACCAAGGCGCTGCTGCGCAACGCGGAACTGGCCCACATCTTCAACCACGAGGCCAAGACCTTCGGCATCAAGGTCGACGGCACCGTCTCCTTCGACTACACGGAGGCGTTCCGCCGCAGCCGCACGGTCGCGGACGGCCGCGTCAAGGGCGTCCACTACCTGATGAAGAAGAACGGGATCACCGAGTTCGACGGCCGGGGCACCTTCCTCGACGCGAACACCCTCCAGGTGGCCAAGTCCGACGGCACCTCGGAGACGATCGCCTTCGACAACTGCATCATCGCCACCGGCGCCACCCCGCGCCTGCTGCCGGGCACCTCCCGCACCGACCGCGTGGTGACGTACGAGGAGCAGATCCTCGCCGAGGACGCCCCGAAGTCGATCGTCATCGCCGGCGCCGGCGCGATCGGCATCGAGTTCGCGTACGTCCTGAACAACTACGGCACCAAGGTCACGATCGTCGAGTTCCTCGACCGGATCGCCCCGCTGGAGGACGAGGACGTCTCCAAGGAGCTGGCGAAGCAGTACCGCAAGCTCGGCATCGACGTCCTGACCTCGACCCGCGTCGAGTCCATCGACGAGTCCGGCCCGCAGGTCCGCGTCACCGTCACCGGCAAGGACGGTGCCCAGAAGGTCCTGGAGGCCGACAAGGTCCTCCAGGCGATCGGCTTCGCCCCGAACGTCACGGGCTACGGCCTGGAGAACACCGGCGTCGCCCTGACCGAGCGCGGCGCGATCGACGTCGACGGCCGCTGCCGCACCTCCGTGCCGCACATCTACGCCATCGGCGACGTCACCGCGAAGCTGATGCTCGCGCACACCGCCGAGGCCATGGGCGTCATCGCCTCCGAGACCATCGCGGACGCCGAGACGATGGAGCTCGACTACCCGATGATCCCGCGCGCCACCTACTGCCAGCCGCAGATCGCCAGCTTCGGCTGGACCGAGAAGCAGGCGCGCGAGAAGGGCTTCGACGTCAAGGTCGCGAAGTTCCCCTTCACCGCGAACGGCAAGGCGCACGGCCTCGGCGACGCCACCGGCTTCGTCAAGATCGTCGCGGACGCCAAGTACGGCGAGATCATCGGTGCCCACCTGATCGGCCCCGACGTCACCGAGCTGCTGCCCGAGCTGACCCTGGCCCAGCAGTGGGACCTCACGGTCCACGAGGTCGCCCGGAACGTCCACGCGCACCCGACCCTGGGCGAGGCCGTGAAGGAGGCGATCCACGGGATCGCCGGACACATGATCAATTTCTGAGGCCGCTACCAGGGCCCGGCGGGTCCGGGTGATAGGCACTGAAGGGTGCCGAGCAGCAGGGTGCCGAACGAGAAGGCGCCGAGCAGTACCCCTCCGGGTGGCGAACCGTCCCGGCCGATCAGGTCGTGGGTGCGTTCGTCACCCGGTACGCAGGTGTGGCTGGCGGTCGTCGCGCTCACCAGCCTCGTCCTCGCGCTCGTTCCCACCGGCGTGGAGGAGTACTTCCTCCACCGCAACAGCAGCAACCTGCACCAGCTCGCCCACCACCCGGTGCGGGCCCTGCTCGGCAGCGCGTTCTGGATCGAGGACCCGGCCGACATCGTGCTGTACGCGGTGCTCTTCGAGCTCCTGCACGCGCCCGTGGAGCGCTGGCTCGGCACCGCGAAGTGGCTCTTCACCGTCGCCGCCGCGCACATCACGGCGACGCTCGTCAGCCAGCAGGCGGTCCTGGCGGCCATCCGCCTCCACGACGTGCCGCGCGGCATGGCGCACGTCGTGGACATCGGGGTCAGCTACGGACTCGCCGCCTCGGCGGGCATCCTCGCGTACCGGCTCGCCCGGCCCTGGCGCCGGTTCCACCTCGTGGGCGTGATCGCGCTCTTCGCCGTCCCGCTCGTCACCGACCGCACGTACACCGATCTGGGTCACGCGATCGCCCTGGCCGTCGGCCTCGCCTGCTACCCGCTGACGCGCGGAAAACCGGTCGCACACGAACAGCGACCCGGCGCACACTAGACGTACGGGGGACACGGGGGATCTCCCGGAGGAGAGGGGCGGCCGCTTCGAGCGCGCGGACTCGGTCCACGCGGGCCGCCCCCTCCTTTCAGGTCCTGGTTCAGGTCCCGGGCCCTTTTGTCTCCCGGTTCAGGTCTCGGGTCCTTTTGAGTACCGGGTCAGGTTCCGGGTCCTTTTGGGTACCGGACCGGCTCAGCCGGTCAGCAGGCGCTCCAGGACGACCGCGATGCCGTCCTCCTCGTTCGAGGCGGTCACCTCGTCGGCCACCGCCCTCAGCTCCGCGTGCGCGTTGCCCATGGCCACGCCGCGGGCCGCCCAGCCGAACATCGGGATGTCGTTGGGCATGTCGCCGAAGGCGATCGTCTCCACCGCCTTCACGCCCAGCCGGCGCGCGGCGAGCGAGAGGCCCGTCGCCTTGCTGAGGCCGAGCGGGAGGATCTCCACGATGCCGGGGCCCGCCATGACGATGTCCACGAGCCCGCCGACCGTGGCGCGGGCGGCCCGGGTCAGCTCGTCGTCGGTCAGCGTCGGGTGCTGGATGTAGAGCTTGGTCAGCGGCGCCGACCACAGCTCCGACGGGTCCTCGTACGGCACGTACGGCAGCGGACCCTCGTGGGCCCGGTAGCCGGGGCCCATCAGGACCTCGCCCTCCAGACCGTCGCGGCTCGCGGCGAGGGCCAGCGGCCCCACCTCGGCCTCGATCTTGGACAGGGCGAGCCCGGCGAGCTGCCGGTCCAGGGTCAGCGAGGTCAGCAGCCGGTGCTCACCGGCGTGGTAGACCTGCGCGCCCTGCCCGCACACCGCGATCCCCTCGTAGCCGAGGTCGTCGAGGATGTGCCGGGTCCAGGGCACCGCCCGGCCGGTGACCACGATGTGGGCGGCGCCCGCCGCCGTCGCGGCGGCGAGCGCGTCCCGCGTACGGTCCGACACGGACTCGTCGGAGCGCAGCAGCGTCCCGTCGAGGTCCGTGGCGACCAGGCGGTAGGGGAAGGGGCTCACTTGGCGATCGGCTCCAGGACCTCACGGCCGCCGAGGTAGGGACGGAGCACCTCGGGCACCCGCACCGAACCGTCGGCCAGCTGGTGGTTCTCCAGGATCGCCACGATCGTGCGCGGTACGGCGCACAGCGTGCCGTTCAGGGTGGCCAGCGGCTGCACCGTCTTCTTGCCGCCCTGCTCGTCGCGCATGCGGACGGAGAGGCGGCGGGCCTGGAAGCTGTCGCAGTTCGACGCCGAGGTCAGCTCGCGGTACTTGCCCTGCGTCGGGATCCACGCCTCGCAGTCGAACTTGCGGGAGGCGGAGGCGCCGAGGTCACCGGTGGCGACGTCGATGACCTGGAACGGCAGCTCCAGGCCGGTCAGCCACTGCTTCTCCCACTCCAGGAGGCGCTTGTGCTCGTTCTCCGCGTCCTCGGGCGCGACGTACGAGAACATCTCGACCTTGTCGAACTGGTGGACGCGGAAGATGCCGCGGGTGTCCTTGCCGTACGTGCCGGCCTCGCGGCGGAAGCAGGGCGAGAAGCCCGCGTACCGCAGCGGCAGCTTGTCGGCGTCGATGATCTCGTCCATGTGGTACGCGGCGAGGGGGACCTCGGAGGTGCCGACGAGGTAGTAGTCGTCCTTCTCCAGGTGGTACACGTTCTCCGCGGCCTGGCCGAGGAATCCGGTGCCCTCCATGGCGCGCGGGCGGACGAGCGCGGGGGTCAGCATGGGGATGAAGCCGGCCTCGGTGGCCTGGGCGATCGCCGCGTTGACCAGGGCCAGTTCCAGGAGGGCGCCGACGCCGGTCAGGTAGTAGAAGCGCGAGCCGGAGACCTTGGCGCCCCGCTCCACGTCGATGGCGCCGAGGGCCTCGCCCAGCTCCAGGTGGTCCTTGGGCTCGAAGCCCTCGGCCGCGAAGTCGCGGATGGTGCCGTGCGTCTCCAGGACGACGAAGTCCTCCTCGCCGCCGACGGGGACGTCCGTGTGGACGATGTTCCCGAGCTGGAGCAGCAGGCGCTTGGCCGTCTCGTCGGCCTCGTTCTGCTCGGCCTCGGCGGCCTTGACGTCGGTCTTGAGCTGCTCGGCCTTCTGCAGGAGCTCGGCGCGCTCCTCCGGGGTGGCCCTGGGGATCAGCTTGCCGAGCGCCTTCTGCTCGGATCGGAGCTCGTCGAAGCGGACGCCGGACGACCTGCGCCGCTCATCGGCGGAGAGCAGGGCGTCGACGAGGGAGACGTCCTCTCCACGGGCGCGCTGGGAGGCGCGAACACGGTCGGGGTCCTCACGGAGCAGGCGAAGGTCAATCACCCCACCAGGCTACCGGTGTGTGTCGGCGCGACCCCACCGGATAAGAGGGCGTGTGGAGTTTCGCCCGAATTGCCGCTCTTGGGAATGTCGGGCGGGGTGAGTCCATTCGGTTATCCACAGGCTGTGTGAAAAACCTGTGGACCATGGAAAGAGTCGCAGGTCTTTTCCTCTCCGCGCCTGGGAAATCCGTGATCAAACACCATCGAGACACTCATTCGGGTGGGAAGTGCTCACTCCGAAGAGTGGGTCTGGTGGGGGATGCTGACGAAGGCGCGGGTGAAGCGCTGTGGATGACACCCCCGGTGAAGAGGAGTGGCTAGGGCGATTTGTCGACCTTGCCGGAGTGTGGTGTCGACTTGTCCCCAGGTCGAGTGGAATGCCTGTGGATAACCTCTGTGGGTAACTGAAAAGTATGCAGGTAGGACTACTGGTTCGTACCTGTGGACGACCGTGCACCCTCCGGCGCGCGATCCGCCATTCTCGGATCAGGCCCGACCGTCCTGGGCCCTCGCCAGCCAGTCGGAGGCCGCCATGAACTCCCCGTCCGAAGTGCCGCGCCGCAGCACCCGCACGTCCTCGACCGCGACGCCCGCCCTCGGATACGAGCCGAGGAACCGCACCTTGGGGCAGATCCGCTTGAGCCCCATCAGCGCCTCGCCCACCCGCCGGTCCGCGATATGGCCCTCGGCGTCCACGGCGAAGCAGTAGTTCCCGATCCCCGCCCCCGTGGGACGGGACTGAATCAGCATCAGGTTCACCCCGCGCACCGCGAATTCCTGGAGCAGTTCGAGGAGGGCACCCGGATGATCGTCACCCAGCCACAGCACCACCGAGGTCTTGTCCGCACCCGTCGGGGCCGCGGGCCGGGCCGGCCGGCCCACGAGCACGAACCGCGTCTCGGCGTTCTCCGCGTCGTGGATCTCGGTCACAAGGGCTTCGAGCCCGTACGTCGCCGCCGCGAACTCCCCCGCGAAGGCGGCGTCGAAGCGGCCCTCCCGCACCAGCCGGGCCCCGTCCGCGTTGGACGCGGCCGACTCCCACACCGCGTCGGGCAGGTGCTTCCGCAGCCAGTTGCGGACCTGCGGCTGGGCCACCGGGTGGCCCGTGACCGTCTTGATCTCCGAGAGCTCGGTCCCGGGCCGGACGAGGAGCGCGAAGGCGATCGGCAGCAGCACCTCGCGGTAGATCATCAGCGGTTCGCCGGAGGCCAGTTCGTCCAGGGTCGCGGTCACCCCGCCCTCGACCGAGTTCTCGATCGGGACGAGCGCGGCGGCGGCCTCCCCGTTCCGTACGGCGTCGAGGGCGGCGGGGACCGAGACCATGGGGACGAGTTCCCGCGTCGCGGCCTCGGGCAGCGTGCGCAGCGCCGCTTCGGTGAAGGTGCCTTCGGGACCGAGATAGGTGTATCGGGTGGCGGACATGCCGTCACCCTAATGGTCCCGGGGAACCGCCGTCCGCCGTCCGCCGGACGTCTCGCGTCGCTCGCCGTCCGGGTGGCCTCACGCCTCCAGGAGGCGCTGGCCCACGTACTCGCCCTCGGCGGGGCCGCCCGGCACCGCGAAGAGGCCACTGGCCTCGTGGCGGATGAACGGGGACAGCGCGTCGCCCCGGTCGAGCTTGCGCTGCACCGGGACGAAGCCCCGGAGCGGATCGGCCTGCCAGCAGATGAAGAGGAGACCGGCGTCCGGCGTCCCGTCCGGACCGATGCCGTCGTGGAAGGAGAACGGCCTGCGCAGCATCGCCGCCCCGCCGTTCTGTTCGGGGGCGGAGATCCGGGCGTGGGCGTTGTCCGGGATGACCGTCCCGCCGTCGGGGCCGCGCTTGTCCAGGTCGAGCTCGGTGGTCTCGGTGCCGCCGGTGAGCGGGGCCCCGTCGGACTTCCGGCGCCCGATCACCTTCTCCTGCGCGCCCAGGGGCAGCTTCTCCCAGTCGTCCAGGAGCATCCGGATCCGGCGCACCACCGCGTACGAACCGCCGGCCATCCACTCCTCGGCGCCGGTGGCCCCGGCCGGGACGAAGATCCGCCGGTCGAAGTCGGGTTCGGCGGGCTTCGGGTTGCGGGTGCCGTCGACCTGGCCCATGAGGTTGCGGGCGGTCATCGGCCGCGCGGTGGCGCCGGCCGAGCGATTGAAACCGTTCATCTGCCAGCGCACCCGGGCCGCGTCCCCCGCGTCCTTCTGCACGGCCCGCAGCGCGTGGAAGGCGACGAGGGCGTCGTCGGCACCGATCTGCACCCACAGATCGCCCCCCGAGCGCCGGGGGTCCAGGGCGTCCGAGGAGAAGGCCGGCAGCGGGTCCAGCCCGGCGGGGCGCCGGGCGGCGAGGCCGGTGCGGTCGAAGAAGGTGCGGCCGAAGCCGAAGGTGACCGTGAGGGAGGAGGGACCCGCGTCGAGCGCGACCCCGGTGTCCTGCGCCGGGGCCTTGCCTGCCATCAGCGTCTTCGCCGTGGCCGACCAGCGGCGCATCAGGGCGACGGCCTCCTTGCGCCCGGCTCCGGGGGCGAGGTCGAAGGCGACCAGATGGCCGCGGGACTGGAGGGGAGTGGTGATGCCCGCCTGATGTTTCCCGTGAAACATCACCTCGGTCGAGCCGACGGTGGTCAGGGCCGCCGGGCCTCCGGCTCCGTTCGCGGAGGCGGTGCCGTCGCCGGAGAAGGCCGCCGAGATCCCGGCGCCGCCGGCCGCGCCGACGACCAGACCGGCCGCGCCCACCGCGCCGACGGTGCCGAGCAGCCGTCGCCGGGAGATCTCAAGGTTGTCGCGCTCGCTGATGTCGCTCTCGCTCACGGGGGGTCAGCCGATCTTCACGTTCTTGTCGATGGTGGTCTGGTCGATGTCGGAGGTGCGGACGGTCACCTGGATCCGCCACTCGCCGGGCATCGGGATCTGCACGCCGCTCGCGCTCCAGTGTCCGGCCTGAATGCGGTCGGGGGCGACGGGCAGCGGGCCCACGTCCTTCGCCTCCAGGGTGAGGGCGACCTTGACCTCGGGGATGTCCAGCGGCTTGCCGTCGGGGCGCTCGACATAGATGTGGAGCCCGTTGGCGCCGGTGCGGCCGGGGTCGAGGCTGAGCCGGACGACGCCCTTGCCGTCGACGCCACCGGTGTCGAAGGGCAGCTGGACGTCGACGGGCCGGTCGGGCACGGCGGCGGGGCCGGAGGCGGAGGTGGACCGTCCGGCCTCCTCCTCGGTGCGGCCGGGTTCGGTCGCGGTGAGGACGGTGGTCACGACGAGGAGGACGACGGCGACGGCGGCCTCGGTCAGCACCGAGCGGCGCAGTCCGGACCGTTCGGGGTCGGCGTCCCGCTCCCGCTTGCGCCGGGCGGTGGCGACGGCGGCCCGCTGCCGGGCGAGCTGGGCGGCCCGCTCGGGGTCGACGGCGGGGGCCGCTCCGGACCCCTCTTCGGCCCCGGAGCCTTCGCCGTCCTCACCGTCCTCGCCATTCTCGGGGCCTTCGCTGTCCTCGGGGTCTTCCGCTTCTCGGGCGCCCTTCGCCTCCTCGGCGCCCTCCGTCGCCTTCGTCGCCGCGTTCTCCGCGTCCTCTGCGTTCTCTGCGTTCTCTGCGTTCTCCGCCTTCTCCGCCGAAGGGAGGTCCGCCAGTCGCTGGGTCCAGCGGCGGGAGATCCAGGCGATCCCGACGAGGACGCCCATCAGGCCGATCTTGACGAGGAGGAGCTGCCCGTAACGGGTGCCGGTCAGGGCGGACCAGGAGCCGACCTGCCGCCAGGACTGGTAGAGCCCGGTGGCCGCGAGGACGGCCACGGAGGTGAAGGCGACCTTGGAGAAGCGCTCGACCGCGGCGCGTTCGACGGAGGGCGCCCGGTGGAGGGCGACGAGCAGCACGGTGAGGCCGCCGAGCCAGGCGGCCACGGCGAGGAGGTGCAGGATGTCCACGGGCATGGCGACGCCCGGCTGGATTCCGGTCGAGGCGTGCTCGGCCAGGGCCCAGGTGCCGGCGATCCCGGTGGCCACCACGGTGCCGCCGATGCCGAGGCCGAAGACGAGGTCCTTCTTCTCCTTCGGGTCGGTGCGCCGGGTGTAGGAGCCGAAGAGGACGGCCACGAAGAGCGCGGCCGCGCCGAGGAGCAGCAGCCGGGAGGTGAGCGCGGCCCCGGTCTTCGTCTCCAGGACGCTCTTCAGGCCCGCCAGGTCGAAGGCGTCGGAGAGTTCGCCGGAGCCGGTGTACGGGTTGCGCAGGAGCAGCATCGCCAGCGTGGCGCCGGTGAGGACGAGCCAGGCCCGCACCACCGTCTGCTGCACCGGGCGGACGCCCGCGCCGCGCGGCCAGCAGACCAGGACGAAGGCGCCGCCGCCGACGAGGACGGCGAAACCGGCGTACGAGAGGTAGCGCGCGATCCCGTAGAGGGCGCCGACGAGTCCGCCGCCGGGCTCCCGGTCGGGCAGCGCGACGGAGGTGGCGGAGGGGGCCCCGATGGAGAAGGTGAAGGCGCCGGCGATGGGGTGGCTGTCGGCCGAGACGGTCTGCCAGGCCACGGTGTACGTGCCGTCGGGCAGACCGGCGCGGAGCTCCACCCCGTACCGGACGACGGAGCCGCTGCACAGGTCGCGTATCTCGCCGGTGTCGGCCCGCCGCCCCGCCGGGTCGAGGACCCGGATGGAGTCGGCGCTCATGGCGACCTGCTCGGAGAAGGTCAGGTTGACCTCCTTGGGCGCGGTGGCGACCACCGACCCGTCCTTCGGGTCGCTGCCGGTGAGCGCCGCGTGCGCGGAGGCGGGCGCGGCGCCGGCGAGCAGCGTGCCGAGGAGCGCGGCCGCGAGGATCAGCAGCCGTGCCAGGGCGGTACCGAGGCGCGGGGCGGTGGTCGTCATCTCTGGGTCACTCCGTCAACGCGTTCAGTGCTGCTGCGGGTTGTGGTTGGCGGCCTCGACGGGGAGGTCGACCTTGATCGGGTCGGACTTCTCGAAGTGGAGCTCGACGCTGACCTTGTCGCCCTGCTCGGGCTTCTCCTTCAGCGACATGAACATGATGTGGTTGCCCCCGCGTGCCAGGGAGAGCTTCCCGTTCGCGGGGATGTCGAAGAACTTCACCTCCTGCATCTTCTGGTTCTTCGTCTCGTGGATCGTCACGTCGTCCGAGATCGGGCTGGTGACGGAGGTCAGCCGGTCCGCCGTGTCGCCGTCGTTGGTGATGGTGAGGAAGCCGCCGGCCATGTCCGTCACCGGCTTGGGCATGAACGCGCCGCTGACCTTCAGTTCGGGCTTTCCGGACCCGGACGGGGAACCGTCCGATGACGAGCACCCGGTCAGCGCGAGCGAGGCGGCGAGCGCCACGGCGGCGGACAGGGCGGTGGTGCGGCGGTTCACGGGTTCTCCCCCTTGACGAGCTTCGGCAGGTCCTCGGCGTACTGCTCGGCGGTCGTGTCCTCGCCGTACAGGACGTAGCCCTGGTCGGTCGTGGGCGAGAAGGCGATCACCTGGGCCCCGTGCATGGAGACGACCTTGCCGTCCTTCTCCTTCTTCGGCGGGTCGATCCCGATGCCGATCTGGCGGGCCCCCGCCTGGATGGCGGAGAACTCGCCGGTGAGACCGGTGAAGGAGGGGTCGCCTGCGGCGGGCAGCCACTTGGCGAGCTCGGCGGAGGTGTCCCGCTCGGGGTCGGTGGTGACGAAGACGACCTGGAGTTTGTCCTGGTCGGCCTTGGGGAGCTGCTTCCTGGCGATGGCGATGTTGCTCATCGTCATGGGGCAGACGTCGGGACAGTGCGTGTAGCCGAAGTAGATCAGGGTCGGCTTGCCCTTGGTGCGCTCGCGCAGGTCGTACTTCTCGCCCTTGGTGTCGGTGAGGACGAGCGCGGGCTTGTCGTACGGCCGGTCCAGGACGGTCGCGGCCTTGGTGGAGTCGGTGCCGCCGGAGACCTCGGCGACGGAACCGTTGCCCGTGCCGGAGGTCTTGCCGTCGCCGAGGCCGACGGCCGCGGTGACGCCGATCGCCGCGACGATCGCGGCCGTGGCGATGAGCAGCGGGGTGCGTCGGCCCGGGCGGCCCGGGCGAGCCGGACCGCCCTCGGACCCGGGGGTGTTCGTCTTCTGTGCGGACATGCTGTTTCTTTCCGTGTCCTTCGGGAGGGAGTACGGCCGTCAGGCCGAGCGGCGGCGGCCGGCGAGGACGCCGAAGGCCACACCGGCCACGCCGACGAGGATGCCGACGACGCCGAGGATCCGAGCAGTGGTGTCGGAGGAGGAAGAGGAAGCCGCTGCGGCCTTCTCCTCGTGGTCGCCCGCCTTGTCGTCGTGACCGGACTTCTCCCCCGTGGAGGCGGAGGCGGTGGCCGTCGCGGACGGCGCGGCGCCGCCGTGGTGGTCGTCGGACGCCGCGGAGAGCTTCAGGACGGGGGCCGGGTTCTGCGGCTCCTCCGCACCCTCCTTCTGCTCCTCGATCCAGCGCACGACCTCCTTGTTGGAGTACGTCTGGATCGACTTGAGGACCAGCTGGTCGGCGTCCTCGGGCAGCTGCCCGAGGGAGAGCGGGAAGGTCTGGAAGAAGCCGGGCTCGATGCCCGAGCCGTCGGCGGTCCAGGTGACCTTGGAGACGGCCTCGTTGATCTTCCTGCCGTGCAGCTCCAGCGGCTTGTCGAGCTTGCTCTTCGTGACCTCGGCCTTCCAGCCGGGGACGGGCTGCGGCATGACGGAGGCGAGCGGGTGGTCGAGCGGGAAGTTGACCTCCAGCTTCACGGTGGAGGCGTTGTCGCGCTCGTTCGGCACCTTGATGTTGACGGTCGCGTAGCCGCCCTTGGCGGCCTCGCCCTGCGGCTGCACGCTGACGTGCGCGAAGGCGGTGCCGGAGAGGAGCACGACGGAGGAGAGGGCGATGCCCCCGGCGAGGGCGGCGCGGGTGGCGGAGACGCGGCGGGCGGGGGTACGGGAAACGCTCATGACGGGACACTCCAGCTCGGAGAGGAACGGAACAGGACGGTGACGCCCGGCACGCCGGAACGGAAGACCCGGAACGGGAAACCCGGAACGGAGGAACCAGAACGGAAGACCCGGAACGGGAGACCCGAAGGGGACCCGAACGACGGAGAACCCGGGCGGGCGCGCGCGGACGAACGCGGTCCCGCTCCTGTCGAGCGGACCGCGTCAGGCTGCGAGGACGCAGTCGGCGGCCGGCGGGCCGCGCCTGATCACCGTGTCCCTGAGCGCCTCGGCCACCGGCGGCGGCGAGGTGTCGGAGGCCGTGCGGAGGGCCCGCCGGGGCGCGGTGCTCGCCGCCGACGGCAGCCCGGCGAGCAGCATCCGTACGAGACGGAGCGCGGCCCGCAGGGACCGGACCCGGGCGTGCTCCGCGAGCTCCGCCGCCCCCTGCTCGGAGAGTTCGACGAGCCGGCCGAGGGCGCGGTCGCCGCGCCGCAGCAGCCAGCCCGTGGCCAGGGCGGCGAGAAGGTGCCCCAGGAGCATGGGCAGACCGGGCAGCAGGCCGTCGGCGGGGGCCGCCGGCGCGGCGGCCGCGCCGTGCCCTGCGTGGGTGTATGCGGCGGCCGGGTCGAGCCCGGCGTCGGTGAGGATCCTGGTGGCGTCGGTGGGGGTGAGGGACGTGGCCCCGACCCCGCAGACCAGCCGCGCCGCCGTCCGGACGAGGGCGTCGTCGGCCTGGGCGCCCAGGGCGAGCCGGTGCTGCCCGAGGCCGAAGAGGACGTGCAGTCCGAGCTGCCCGGCCGCGAGGGCGCCGACGACGGAGCCGAGGGAGCGTTCACGTCCGCCGAAGAGGACGGCGCACCCGAAGACGCCGAGGAAGCCGGCGACCAGGGACCAGGGGGCGACGCCCGCGCACGCCGCGAGGGCGTGGCCCAGCGCGGACAGCACGACGCAGACCGCGGTGAACACCGCGGCCCTCAGCAGCCGTGGAGCGAGCGCGGGGGCAGACATGGCGGGCCCATCATCGCACCACGCCCCCCACCGCGGTACGGCAGGTCCGGAAGGTCGCACTTGGGGCTCTGGGGTCGCCCCTGGGTCTCTTGAGGCTCTTCGGGGCGACATACACCGGTTCCCCGGCCCCGGGCATCCGCCGAACGAGCGCTCTTGACGCCCCCGGGCGCTTACGAAGCCTCCCGTACGGCAATACGTATCGGTACGTCGGGCTGCCGGGCCACCGGTCCGCCGAGCCTATGCCGGGAGGCTGGAGCATGAGCATCTGGTGGTCACTCCATCTGCGGCGCGAAGCCGCGAGCGTGCCGCTCGCGCGCCGGCTTCTGCTGGGGACGATGGAGACGGCGGGAGTCGATCCCGACGTGTCGTACGAGCTGTCCGTGGCGCTGACCGAGGCGTGTGCGAACGCGGTCGAGCACGGCGGCGCGGGCGCGGCCCCCAACGCGGGGCCGGACGGGACCGGTCCGGACGGAGCCGGTCCGGGCGGGGCGCTCCCGGGCGCCTACCGGGTGACGGCGTACCTGGACGGCGAGACCTGCCGCATCGAGGTGGCCGACTCGGGGCCCGGCTTCCCGTACGCGGAGCTCCCCGTGGCCCCCTCGGACGCCGAGCACGGGCGCGGGATGCGGCTGATCGAGGAGCTCTCCGACCACGTGCAGTTCGGCAACCGCTCGGGCCGGGGCGGCGCGGTGGTCAGCTTCGACAAGATCCTGAAGTGGAAGGACGCCCCCTCCCTCCTCATGGCGTGAGCCCCCGGGACGCGGAAGGCGCACGGGTACGGAGAAGGACCCCCGCCGGTCGGTCGGCGGAGGCCCTTCGTGTTCCAACGTACGCGGAGGTCAGCCCTTCAGCGAGGCCATCCACGCCTCGACCTCGTCGGAGCGGCGCGGCAGCGCGTCCGAGAGGTTCCGGTTGCCGTCCTCGGTGACGAGGATGTCGTCCTCGATCCGGACGCCGATGCCCCGGTACTCCTCCGGCACGGTCAGGTCGTCGGCCTGGAAGTACAGACCCGGCTCGACGGTCAGGCACATGCCCGGCGCGAGGGTCGTGTCGACGTAGGCTTCGGTGCGCGCGGCGGCGCAGTCATGGACGTCCATGCCGAGCATGTGGCCGGTGCCGTGCAGGGTCCAGCGGCGCTGGAGGCCGAGCTCCAGGACGCGCTCGACCGGGCCCTCGACCAGACCCCACTCGACGAGCTTCTCGGCGAGGACGCGCTGGGCGGCGTCGTGGAAGTCGCGGTAGGCGGCGCCGGGCTTCACCGCGGCGATGCCGGCCTCCTGCGCCTCGTACACGGCGTCGTAGATCTTGCGCTGGAGGTCGGTGTACCGGCCGTTGATCGGGAGGGTGCGGGTGATGTCGGCGGTGTACAGCTCGTTCGTCTCCACGCCGGCGTCGAGCAGCAGCAGCTCGCCGGAGCGCACGTCGCCGTCGTTGCGGACCCAGTGCAGGGTGGTGGCGTGCGGTCCCGCGGCGCAGATGGAGCCGTAGCCGATGTCGTTGCCCTCGACGCGGGCGCGCAGGAAGAACGTCCCCTCGATGTAGCGCTCGCTGGTGGCCTCGGCCTTGTCGAGGACCTTGACGACGTCCTCGAAGCCGCGGGCGGTGGCGGCGCAGGCCTTCTCCAGCTCGGCGACCTCGAAGGAGTCCTTGATGAGGCGGGCCTCGGAGAGGTACACGCGCAGCTCTTCGTCGCGCTCGGCGGTGACCTTGTCGGTCAGCGCGGCCTCGATGCCGGCGTCGTGGCCGCGGACGGCGCGGACGGGGCCGGTGGCCTCCCTGAGCGCGTCGGCGAGCTCGCGCACGTCCTTCGCCGGGATGCCGAGGAGCTGCTCGGCCTCGGCGAGGGAGTGGCGGCGGCCGACCCACAGCTCGCCCTGGCCGTCGAGCCAGAACTCGCCGTTCTCGCGGTTGGAGCGCGGCAGCAGGTAGATCGTGGCCTCGTGGCCGTCCTCGGTCGGCTCCAGGACGAGGACGCCGTCCTGCGTCTGGTCGCCGGTGAGGTACGCGTACTCGGTGGAGGCGCGGAAGGCGTACTCGGTGTCGTTCGACCGGGTCTTCAGCTTGCCGGCCGGGATCACCAGGCGCTCGCCCGGGAAGCGGGCGGAGAGCGCGGCGCGGCGCTCGGCGGTCCGGTCGGCCTGGGCGATCGGCTCCAGGCCGTGCAGCTCGGTGTCGGCCCAGCCGGACTTCATGTTCTCGGCCAGCTCGTCGGACACGCCCGGGTAAAGGCCGTTCTTGCGCTGCTTGATCGGCTGGTCTTCGGTCTCTTCCGGGGTCTCCGGGGTGAGCTCCTCGGCCACGGGTCTGCCTCCTCTGGTACGACACTGAACCCCCACCATCGTACGGTCGTACGGAAGGGGCCCCAGGGCCGGAAGACCCATTACCGGAGCGTCATGATCCGCTTACCGGGACGGACCCGGTACGCACGCGCGTCCCCACTCGGATCCCACTCGAATCCTGCTCGAATCCTCACTCGAAGCGGGCCGCGAGCAGCACCACGTCCTCCCCCTCCACCGCCGGGTCGAGCCCACCGGGCAGCAGGGTCCGCAGGACGTGGTCCGCGACGGCGCCCGGGTCGGGCCGGTCCGCCCGCGGCACGCTCGCGGCCGCCGCGTGGAGCCGGGCGAAGGCCCGGTCCGTGGCGTCACCGGTACGGCGCAGCAACCCGTCCGTGTAGAGGAGCACCGTTTCTCCCGGTGCGGGGGACAGCTCCACGCTCGGCGCCTCCCAGCACGTCAGCATCCCGAGCGGGGCCGACAGCGAGGTCTCCACGAACTCGGTGCGGCGGTCACCGACGACCAGCGGCGGGGCGTGTCCGGCTCCGGCGAGGACGATCCGGCGCTGCGCGGGTTCGGCGTACGCGAAGAGCGCGGTCGCGGAACGGGCGGGCTCGGTGAGCCGCAGCAGCAGTTCCAGGTCGGAGAGGACGGCGACCGGGTCCTCGCCCTCCATCACCGCGTACGCCCGCAGGGAGGCGCGTAGCCGGCCCATGGCGGCGAGCGCGCCGGGGCCGGTCCCGGAGACGGAGCCGACGGCGAGCCCGAGGGCGCCCTCGGGCAGCGGCAGCGCGTCGTACCAGTCGCCGCCGCCCTGCGGGCCGGTGAGGTGGCGGACGGCGAGCCGGACGCCGGGGACGCGGGGGAGCCGGCTCGGGAGCAGCTCCTCGGCGACGGCAGCGACCCGGACGTGGGCGCGCTCGACCTGGAGGAGCCGGGCCAGGTGCTCGGTGGCGAAGCGGCCGTAGAGCCCGATGAGGTGGCGCCGGCGTTCGTCGGGCTCGGCGGGCTCGTCGTAGAGCCAGACGGCCGCGCCGAGCCGGCCGGCCTCCTCGGTGGCGAGGGGCAGGGCGTAGCTGGCGGCGTAGCCGAGACGGGCGGCGACCTCGCGGTGGCGCGGGTCGAGCCCCTCCTCGGTGCGCACGTCGCGGATGGCGATCGGATCGGGCACGCGCGCGGGGCGGCCGGCTCGGGACGGGTCGGCTCCGGGCAGGTCGGTCTCCGGGAGGCCGTCGAGGAGGCGGCCGCAACTCCCCGAGCCGCGCGGGACGGTCTCGATGGTGCCGAGGTCGGCGTGGGCCAGGCCGAGGCCGATGGTGCTGGTGGGGCCGAGGCCGTCGGCGGGTTCGAGGACGGCCATGCCCCGGCGGGCGCCGACGAGGGCGGCGCCGGCGCCGAGCATCTCGCGGAGGGCCCCGTCGAGGGAGTCGGTCTTGATCAGGCGTTCGGTGAGTTCGTGGAGAGTGGTGAGGTCGGAGACCCAGGAGGCCAGCCGGTCCTGGATCAGGACGCCGGGAGGGAGGGCCGCGTCGGAGGGGGGCGCGGCCGAGGGGACCCCGGGGAGGGGCGCGACAGTGTGCGGTGGCGCGGGAACCGTTGAATCGATTCCAGCCACTTTCGGCAGACGGGGGGAACTCATGTCAGTCGGCTTTCCGACCGGTGCGTTTGACGCCATAGCATCGCAAACCCCCATGTCATCCTGCGCCGCTCGATGTACCCACATGTACACGCACAAGAGGAGCGATGTCCAGCATTGTCCCCCTGGGAAAAGTGGTGTCCGTGAGGTCGTGCGAGAGGGTTGAAGTAAGCGTGAAGTTGGCTGAAAATTACCCCCGGTGTGCACCTTTTGCGGTCGACTGGCGTCGTTTCAAAGCGCGTCATTACGAGCGTGCGGGGTACGTAAACGGTGACAGGCAGGGGCGGTTGAAGCTGCCCCGGAACGTGATGCGGGACCCCGGCGTCTTCCACGCCGCAGGCCGCGGCCCGCCACCGACTGGCGGGGAACGTGTTTCGAACCGCTCCGGATCCGACCTGGCTCCACTGGGCTCCACCTGGCTCCACCGGGTTGTACGCGGTTTTCCGGCTCGGCCGGCCCCGCTTCCACGCGGTCCGGCGCCCGCCGACCCGGTACGCGCTGATACGCACGGTGAATGAATCTGCACGTGGTGTGATGGGAATTCGGCGTTCAACGGAAAGGAACGAGCGCTCATGCGCGAGATCCTCGGAAGGCGACGCAGGCTCCGGTTCCGGCGGGGGGCGAGGACCGCACGGCTCGACGCGGCGGTCACCTTCGCCGTCGAATGGAACTGGCCCGTCCTGCCGGGCGCGGGCCTGAGGGCGACGACCCGTACGGCCGCGGGCCTGAAGGTGCTGTCCCGCGCGGCCGCCGGTCTGAGGACGCCGGGCCGTGCGGACGCCCCGGAGTCCGACTGCTCCTGTCCCGACCCCGGCTGCGTGGTGCCCGGCGCGCACCCCTACGACCCCGGACTGCTCGCCGCCACCACGGACGAGCGCATGGTCCGCTGGTGGTGGACCGCACGCCCGGACGCCCCGGTGCTCCTCGCCACGGGCGGCGGCGCGCCCTGCGCGGTCAGCCTCCCCGCGGCGGCGGGCGCCCGGGCCCTCGCCGCGCTCGACGCGACGGGCATGCGCCTCGGCCCGGTGGTCGCCACCCCCACCCGGTGGTCGATCCTCGTCGCCCCGTACGACCTGGAACGGCTGGGCGAGCTGCTGTACGCGAAGGACAGCGTGCCCAGTTCGCTGCGGTTCCATGGGGAGGGCGGCTATCTATTGCTGCCGCCCTCGGTCGCGGGCTCCGGACAGGTCCGCTGGGAGCGGGCGCCCCTCACGGGCTCGGCCCGCCCGTGGCTGCCGGACGTCGAGGCGGTGGTCGACGCCCTGGTGGAGGCGAGCACGAGCATGCCCGGGGGCGGAAGCCGGCTGGCGTACTGAGGGCACGTCGCCACCCTGTTGTGGAAGAGGGGCGAGCACGTGTTGTCCTCCGTGGCGGCGGGCGTTCACCCGAACGGGTGCGTCCCGGCCCGACGCGTACGGGAAACGGGTGCGCGGCCGTCCGGGCGCCCGTCGCCCGCCGCTATGTTCGCCCCACCGTCCGGATCTCCGGACCTCCAGCCGAGCAGGAGCAGGTGGGCCCGATGTCTCCGGTGAACCTCCGCGTGGTCGCCCTCGGGGCCGTCGTCACGGCCGCCGTACTGCTGCCGCTCGTCGCGACGGCGGGACCGGCCGGAGAGGGCGTACGATCGCTCGACGCCCGGAGCGAAGGCGACGGGAAGGCCGGGTACGACGGAGGGGCCGGGGACGAGGGAGGGACCGGGGGCCTGTGGAAGGGCTTCGACCCCGGGCTCCGTACGCCGGAAGCGACCGTTCCCGAGACCTCCGCCACCTCTCCCACCCCTCTCACCCCTCCCAGCCCTCCCGCTCCTTTCGCTCCGGCGGCTCCCGAGCGGATCACGCGCTGTGGGCCGGAACTCGCCTCTCCCGGTGGGGTCGAAGCGCAGACGTGTGTCCTGAACGAGGGGGTCGATGTCTGGGCGCGTACGTATTACCGCAACGCCACGCGGCAGGAACTCGACGCGTTCCTGACCCTCATGGCCCCCGGCGGACGGACCGTTCAGGCGCGCTGCGCGGTCCCGGCACAGGACGAACCCGGCACCTGCGAAACGCCCCGGGAGCGCGGTGCGGGCACGGTCGCGGCCTATACGGCGGTGGCGGAATTCGCCGGCGCGGACGCGGGCGGCAGTACTCCGCTGCTGCTGCGGGCGGGCAGCAACACGACGGACCGCGAAGGAAGTTGAACGTCGACGCTCCGGCCGGGCCGGAAGCGGACATGGAAAGGCCCGGTCGCTGGCGACGGGGGATGCACCAGCGACCGGGCTTCCAGAACGGTAACAAGAGATCTGCTGTTCGCAAATTCGATCTCGGTTATTCGGACAGGGATTTACCTGTCCGAAGACCGGGTTGTGGTGGAAGTCACCGACTGGTCGGTCTGTCAGTCACCGATACCACCTGGGGTATCAGCTGAGAGTGACCTGACGGTTCGTGAGGCCGCCGCGCGCCCGCCGCTCCTCCGCCGTGAGCGGAGCGTCCGACGCGAGCGCTCCGGTCAGCCGCTCGAAGAACTCGGCGGCCGGCTTCTCGCAGTCCTCGGCGGTCATGGAGGTCGGCAGGTCCCACACCGGCACCACGAGGCCGTGGGCGCGGAAGGAGCCGACGAGCCGGGTGTCCGGGCCGAGGGAGGTGGAGCCGGCGGCCTGGAGCCGGGCGAGCGCGTCGAGGAGCTTCTCCTCCGGGTACGGCATGACCCAGCGCAGGTGGTTCTTGTCGGGGGTCTCGCACCAGTACGCGGAGTCGACGCCCGTCAGGCGGACGGTCGGGATCGCGGCGGCGTTGGCGCGCTCCAGGGAGGCGGCGACCTCCGGGTCGGCACCGTCCGCCGACTGCGGGATCCAGAACTCGAAGCCCGTGTGCACCTCGGGGACGAACGGGGCGTCGGCGTCCAGCAGGTCCTGGAGGCGCGGGCCCTCGGCCGGCACGCGGCGCGCGGGGACGGGGGTGCCCGGCTCGGCCTCCAGGGCGCGCTGGAGGGTGTCGGCGAGGTCGCGGGCCAGGTCGCCGGAGGTGGAGTCGTTCTGCAGGGCGAGCAGGACGGAGCCGTCGTCCCGGCGGAGCGCCGGCCACGCCATCGGGAGCACGGTCGCGAGCGTCACGGACGGCACGCCCTCGGGCAGTCCGCCCTTCAGGGTGAGCGGCACGGTGGCGGCGGGCACCAGCTCGCGCAGTGCGACCCAGTCGCACTCGCCGGGCAGGCCCTCGAAGGGGCGCTGGACGAGCTCGGTCACGGCGTGCGCGGCGGACCGGCCGTGACACGCCTTGTAGCGGCGGCCCGAACCGCACGGACACGGCTCGCGCGCGCCGACGACCGGGATCTCCCCGTTCGTGACCTGTGCCTGGCCGGTCTTGCCGGCCTTCGTCTGGGGGCGCTTCTTGGCCATGGTGTGGCTTTCTCCCGATCGCGGCGGTGCTTGTTCAGCGGTGCTGTTTCGGGCGCGAGCCTAGCCGCCCCGGCCGCCGCCGCCCCTCAGGCGGGCCGCACGTTCGGCGGAGCGGACGGCTCCGGAAAAACCGGGGGACTCGCTCCGCGAAAGCCGGGACGCCTCCTCCGGAGGAGCCGGAGGGGATACCTCGGAGGAGCCGGACGGGGATGCCCCGGGGGAGCCGGACGGGGATGCCCCGAGGGAGCCGGAGGGCATTGCCTCGGGGCGCCGTAGGGGTACGCCCCGGAGGGGCCGGAGCGGTCGTCTCTCCGCGAGGCTCAGTCCAGGTCGTCGTACGCGTCCAGGAAGTCGAAGCTCGAACCGCCGCCGACGCGGGTCGCGAAGTCCTCGCGGCG
Source organism: Streptomyces bikiniensis (assembly GCF_000716625.1). Lineage (NCBI taxonomy): Bacteria > Bacillati > Actinomycetota > Actinomycetes > Kitasatosporales > Streptomycetaceae > Streptomyces > Streptomyces bikiniensis. The sequence goes on from NZ_JNXJ01000003.1 coordinate 53,397, forward strand.
GTGTCCCTCGGTGACGACCACCCAGACGGTGACCTCGCCGGTCGCGCTGTCGCGCACGCCCCAGTCCTGGGCCAGCGCGCTGATGATGTTCAGCCCGCGGCCGCCCCGCGCCGTGACCGAGGGCGTCGACGGAGCGGGCCGCGTCGGGCCGCCGCCGTCGGTGACCTCGACCCGCAGGCCGCCTCCCGGGTCGACCCGCCAGGCCGCCCGTACGTCCCCTTCGCCACGCTCCGCCCGCCCCAGCGGCCTGGCGTACCGACAGGCATTGCTGAGCAGTTCGGAAAGGATCAGCACCGCGTCGTCGACGACCGATTCCGCGACCCCGCTGCGGTACAGCTCGTCCCGCATCCGGTGCCGCGCCTCACCCACGCCCGCAGGGCCATGGGGTACGGCCATGCTCGACGACGTGGGCACCTCCTGTGCCACCACCAACGCCACCCCCGAGACCTCCTTTGCCCCACGCCACGGTGTGAATGCCCCGATGACCTGGACCGGAAACCGGCCAATCGGCGTGGGATGAGGCACTCGTGACGATCGCGTACGGACGGAACGCGCCGGTGCACTCCCTGTAACCCCTGATGCTCCCTTTGTCCTTTGTGACGGATGGGGCGGAAGTGAGGAAAAGGGGGGAGCCGAGGAGACGGCAGGGGACGGGACAGGAGGGGGCGGGGATCAGTCGCGGCCCAGCTGGGACAGCACCTGCTTCGGGCGGTTGGTGATGATCGCGTCCACGCCGAGGCGCTCGCAGAGCTCGACGTCCTCGGGCTCGTCCACCGTCCACACGTGGACCTGGTGCCCCGCCTTCTGGAGCCGCAGGATCACCGCCGGGTGGTGCCGGACGATCCGGATGGAAGGGCCCGCGACGCGCGCGCCCGCGGGGAGCCGCCCGTCGCGCAGCCGGGGCGAGACGAACTGGGCGAGGGAGACGGTGGGGAGCGTCGGCGCGGCGGCGGCGATCCGGTGCAGGGAGCGGGCCGAGAAGCTCATGACCCGTACGGGGGAGTCCTCGGGGGACGCGGGCGCGTGGAGGTCGAACCTCTTCAGGAGCTGGAGCAGCCGCTCCTCGACCTGGCCCGCCCAGCGCGTGGGGTGCTTGGTCTCGATCGCCAGCTCGACCCGGCGCCCGGTGTCGGCGACCAGCTCCAGGAGGCGTTCCAGGGTGAGGACGGAGGTGGATCCCGGGGCCCGCCGGTCGGGGCTCTCGGCCGACTCTCCCCGGCCCTTCCAGGTGCCGAAGTCGAGCTCGGCGAGGGCGGCCAGTTCGAGGGTGGAGACGGCGCCGCGGCCGTTGGAGGTACGGTCGACGCGCCGGTCGTGCACACAGACCAGGTGCCCGTCGGCGGTGAGCCGTACGTCGCACTCCAGGGCGTCGGCGCCGTCCTCGATGGCCTTCACATAGGCGGCCAGGGTGTGTTCCGGTACGTCCTCGGACGCTCCGCGGTGGGCGACGACCTGGACGGGGACGCGGTTCGGTTGCTGCCGTGCGTGAGTCACCGCGTCATGGTGCCATTGGCGGGGCGTGGCGGGCACGCCGAGCCTGTCCGTTCTGTCCTTTATAAAGGATGGAGTGCGAATGCACAGCTCCGTCTTACAGCGGCCTGACGTCCGGTGGGAAAAGCTGGTCGCAGCACCCTGGAGCCGGAGCGACCACAACCCCACGCGTCGGGGACGGTCCTACCGGGCACACGGTACGAACCGACCCACGCAGCCCCAGCAGTCAAGACAGTCGACGTAGTCACACAGTCAACGCAGTCAACCGCAGTCAACGTAGTCACGCAGTCAACGAGGAGAGCGAGCTGTGAGCACCGAGAACGAGGGCAAGGCCGTTCCGGGGGACCCGGCTGCCCCGTCCGTCCCTCCCGCGCCTCCCGTACCTCCATCGGCCCCTCCGGCCTCGACCCCGGACCCGGCTTCGGCCTCAGCCCCGCCTTCGGCCTCGATCCCGGACCCGGCGGCCCAGGAGGCCCCCACGGTCCAGGCGGCGGCGCAGCCCGCACACGCGGCTCCGGCCGGCGGTTGGCCGCCGCCCCCGCCGACCGTTCCCTCCTGGGGCGCCCCGCACGCGCCCGTACCCGCCGCTCCCGCCGCGCCGCGCAAGCGGACCGGCGGTCTCGTGGCGGCCGTCCTGGCGGCAGCGCTCGTCGCGGGCGGGATCGGCGGCGGCATCGGCTACTGGGCGGCCGAGCGCAACGACGACGGCATCAGCTCGACCACGGTCTCCTCGGGCGACACCCCGGCCTCCTTCAAGCGCGACCCGGGGACGGTCGCGGCGGTCGCGGCGAAGGCGCTGCCGAGCGTGGGCACCATCCAGGCGAAGTCGGGCGGTTCCCAGGGCGAGGGCGGCACGGGCACGGGCTTCGTGTACGACCAGGAGGGCCACGTCGTCACCAACAACCACGTGGTGGCGTCGGCCGCGAACGGCGGCACGCTCTCCGTGACCTTCTCCGACGGCAAGTCGTACGACGCGGAGGTCGTCGGCCGTGCCGAGGGCTACGACGTGGCGGTACTGAAGCTCACGAACGCCCCGAAGGACCTCAAGCCGCTCCCGCTGGGCGACTCCGACAAGGTGGCGGTCGGGGACTCGACGATCGCGATCGGCGCCCCGTTCGGCCTGTCCAACACGGTGACGACGGGCATCATCAGCGCCAAGAACCGCCCGGTCGCCTCGGGCGACGGAGCCGGCGGCAGCAACTCGTACATGAGCGCCCTGCAGACGGACGCCTCGATCAACCCGGGCAACTCCGGCGGTCCGCTGCTCGACGCGAGCGGTGCGGTGATCGGCATCAACTCGGCGATCCAGTCCACCAGCGGCGGTTTCGGCCAGACCCAGGCGGGTTCGATCGGCCTCGGCTTCGCGATCCCGGTCAACCAGGCGAAGAACGTCGCGCAGCAGCTGATCAGGACGGGCAAGCCGGTCTACCCGGTGATCGGCGCGACCGTGAACATGAACGACAAGGGCGAGGGCGCCGAGATCGCCGAGCGGGGGACCGGCGGCACGCCCTCGGTCACCCCGAACGGCCCCGCGGCGAAGGCGGGCCTGAAGCCGGGTGACGTGATCACCGGCTTCGGCGGGCACCAGATCGACAGCGGCCCCACCCTCATCAGTGAGATCTGGACCCGCAAGCCGGGCGACTCGGTGGAGATCACCTACGAGCGCGACGGCAGGTCGGTCACGACCACCGTCGTCCTGGGCGAGCGCACCGGCGACAGCTGACGCGCGGGTCGAGGTGTGGTGTACGGGTGCGGTCCGGGGCTCCGAAGCCCCGGACCGCACCCGTACGCCCCCCGCCCACTCCGCACCCGTACGTCCGCCCCGCCCCACTCCGTGCGAACCACCCGCCGCCGCCCGGCCCCTCCAGCCGGTACGCTGTAGCCGCCCCGGCCGAGCGGTCCGGAGCACGGGTGGGTTGCCCGAGCGGCCTAAGGGAACGGTCTTGAAAACCGTCGTGGCAGCGATGTCACCGTGGGTTCAAATCCCACACCCACCGCCGATGCGAAGGCCCCCGACCGGGAAACCGGGCGGGGGCCTTCGCGCGTCCCCGGAGCCGGGGGCGGGGACGGTGTTCAGGAGTGGTTGCGGGCCGGGGGGTTGTTGAGGCAGAGCGCGATGTTGCGTACGGCCGCCGTGAGTTCCTCGATGACGCGGGCCGCCTGCTCCGCGTTGTGGAAGGCCGGGCGGTCGGTCAGGGTGCGGCTCAGCTCCTCGGCGGCCCGGACCGCGTGGCCCGCGGGGCCCGGGTCCGCGGCGGGAACCGGGTAGGGGTCGGGGGGCGAAGCCGGGTAGGCCTCGGGGGCCGGGTAGGGGTCGGACGCCGGGTAGGGGTCGGACGCCGGGTAGGGGTCGAGGTAGGGCTCCGGTTCCTGGCGGTATCCCTCGAAAGCGGGGGAGAAGCTGTTGGAGCCCGTCGTTCCTGTCGTCCCTGTCGTTCCCGTCGTGGGGGAGGCGTGCGCCTCCTCCGGGCGGGGGGCCGTGGCCAGCAGGAGGGCGTGCGAGGCCGGGAGCGGGGCCTGGGGGGCCGGGGAGGACTGGGGCGCCTGGGACTGCGGTCCCTGAGGGACTTGCGGGGCCTGCGGGGCCTGTGCGTGCGGGACTTGGGGCTGTGCGGACTGCACAGAGTGCACGGGCTGTGGCGGCTGCGGGACCTGGGGTTGTACTGCCTGGAGTTGTGCCGCCTGGGCCTGGGGGGACTGCGGCAGGGACTGGCGGGCCCGGGGGAGGACGAAGTGGTCGAAGCCCGGGAACGCCGACGTGTGGGGGCGCGAGGCCGGCGGCTCGTACTCCTGCTGCCACTGCGCGCGGTAGCACTCCACCTGGTCCTCGCAGGAGGAGCGCGCGTGGAAGACCGCGGTGTCCTCGCCCAGGTCCGGGTACCAGAGGTTGGGACCCGGGAAACGGACCGTCCTCATACGGGGTTTGATCTGCTCGGCGCAGCCCATGCAGCAGCCCTTCGGCACCAGGAACGGGATGCCGCCGCTCTGCTCCGGCCTGCGCGGGCCCTCCTCGCGCGGGTACTCCCCGTGGTGGCAGGGCGGCAGTTCGCCGCAGGCGCGGCAGACCGCGTAGTGCTCGGGGAGGACCTGCCAGTCCTGGCTGGCGGGGGCGCACCAGTGCTTCGGCGCGGACCGGGGCAGGTTGTCGTTGCGCAGCACGAGCACCACCGGGCGCTTGTAGAACTCGGCCCGCTCCGGGGCCGGTTTGACCGCCTGGTTGTTGGCGCGCCGCAGCTCGTTGGCGTGCCACCACAGCTCCACGTGGTCCCGCCAGGCCTTCTCGTACGACTCCGGCCAGTGGTCGCCGGGGTACCCGGTGATCTCCAGGACGCGCCAGGCCTGTCGGTCGAGGACGACGATGGAGCCGGCCCGCAGTCGCAGATGAGTTCCCTCGCCGCCCTCGTCCGGCCAGTCATGGCGGCCGATGCTGGTGGGCTGGTCAGGGAGCCACCTGCGAACCTGCATGTCACGCTCCTCGGCAACGAAACTTCATAGTTTCAACTGGGGCAGTAAGTGACATTCTGAACAATTTAGGCGTCGGCTTGGGGTTAGACACGCGCACTCCGACGATCCATGAGAGCCGGAAACACCTTTCTCACCGGCTATTTCACCCGCTGTGACCGACCCCGCCCGGATTCGCCGTCCCGGTCGTCACGGCGGCCCCGTACCCGCTCCGGGGGCTCCTGATACTCACCCGTACGTGTGACGCGGCTTCAGTCGGTCTCATCTCGTACGTATGCATCACGTCACCCATCGGGCCGTTCCCCGCGTCTCGGGGGTGGTCCGGGGGCGGGAAGGTGGTAATGGCAGTGCCTTTCCGCGAGGGGCGGCGTAGGGTCCGGGGCCTTCGAGGGCGTTCGCCGGGCGTTCGCAGGGCCTCCGGAGAACCTTCGGGAGAAGAGGAGCGTGGGATGCGGATCGTGCTCGTCCGGGGCGACATCACCGACGAGGCGGTGGACGCGGTGGTCAACGCCGCGAATTCCTCGCTGCTCGGGGGCGGCGGGGTCGACGGTGCCGTTCACCGGAAGGGCGGGCCCGAGATCCTTGCCGCCTGCCGGGAACTGCGCGCCTCGCACTACGGCAAGGGGCTGCCGACCGGGCGGGCCGTGGCCACCACGGCGGGCCGGCTGCCCGCCCGGCACGTGATCCACACGGTGGGGCCGGTCTGGTCGCGGGACGAGGACCGCTCGGAGCTCCTTGCCTCCTGCTACCGGGAATCCCTGCGGGTGGCCGACGAGTTGGGGGCCCGTACGGTCGCGTTCCCGGCCGTCTCCACCGGGATCTACGGCTGGCCGATGGCGGACGGCGCCCGGATCGCCGTCGAGACGGTACGGGCGGCCCGTACCGAGGTCGAGGAGGTGCGGTTCGTGCTCTTCGACGAAACGGCTCATCGGGTCTTCGCGGAGGCTGTGGGGGACGCGGAGGGCACAGGGGGCGCAGGGGGCGTTTCCTGAGGGGAGCGGAGCCGTGCCCGGACCGGAAAGTGAATTCCCTGCGTCTCCTCTCCGCCCGCCCGTGAGTCGCTGCTTTTTCGTCTGACCGGGTTTATCCGCCTGTCCTCACGCTTGCGAGGGAACGTCCGCTCCATGGCGGTTCGCCGGGGATTCCGTGGGCAACTCTGCATGTGCGACGTCGAGCACAACGACCGGGGTGGACGGCCAACTGCCCTGGAAAAACAGGCATTTCAGACATACTCCACGCTTCTGTTGTCCGGCGGAGCTCCCACGAGCTCCCGATTCCAGGTCCTTCGGTTCCCAGTTCTTCGGTTCCCGGTTCTTCGGTTCTCGGTTCTTCGGTTCTCGGTTCTTCAGTTCTCGCTTCTCGGAGGAACAGTCATGGCACGCGTCCGCACCTCCCCCGTCGGCTTCACCCACATCGCCCAGTCCCTCCCGGTCCTCGCCTTCCCTCCGTGGTGAGGAGGGAGGGGCAGCGGAGACCGGCCCGACGGGGGGCGACACGGCAGGACGAACGGCGGCCCGCGCGACGGCACTTCGGTACCGGCGTGCGGGCCGTAGGGGTACCGGGCGCGGGGCCGGGGTTCCCACGTAAGGGTCGTTACCCGGTGCGTACGGCCGAGGGGGCGGCCCCACCGGTGGCCGGGCGCGGCGGACGGCCCTTCACTCGCGTCATGAGCACACGTACGCCGCCCCGGCCCCGGCCCGCCACGACGTCCGCACCGGCACGGTCGCGGTCCGCGCTCCCCCTCGCCGGGGTGCGGGCCGTGGCCTTCGCCCTGATGGCGGCGGTGGCCGGGACGGCGCTCCTCGACGTCCCGGCGCCGACCGCCGCCCCTCCTCCGGCAACCGCCGCATCCGCCCCCGGAGCCCCCGGCACTCCGGGTGCTCCGGGGGCTTCCGGAAGCCCCGTCTCCGCCGCCTCCGCCGCCTCCACCCCCGTCCACTTCACCGGCAAGGCCTTCGACACCTGCGAGGCGCCCTCCGTCGAGACGATGCGGGCCTGGCGCGGTTCGCCCTACGGGGCCGTCGGGATCTACTTCGGCGGGCGGGGCCGGGGCTGCCCCGGCCAGCGGGAGCTCAACCCCGGCTGGGTCGCCTCGGTGCAGGCCATGGGCTGGCGGCTGCTCCCCGTCTTCGTCGGCTCCCAGGCGCCCTGCGTCGAGGCCCCCGCCAAGAAGCCCTTCGCCATCGGCGCCGACCCCTGGGGCCAGGGCACCCGGGAGGCGGGCGACGCGGTGCGGGCCGCGCGGGCCCTGGGCCTGGGCACGAGCAGCCCGCTGTACCTCGACATCGAGGCCTACCGGCGCGGGGACGCGCAGTGCGCCGCGACCACCCTCTCCTTCGTCCGCGCCTGGAACCGCGAGGTGCGCCGCCTCGGCTACCTGCCCGGTTTCTACAGCAGCGCGGACACGGGCGTGCGGGACATCGAGGCGCAGCGGAGGGCCGGCACGGCGGACCTGCCGGCCGTGATGTGGTTCGCGCGCTGGCTGGGGAAGCCCGCCCTCGCCACCGAACCCACGCTGGCCCCGGCGGCCTGGACGCCGCGCGCCCGGATCCACCAGTACGCGGGCAACGTCACCGAGACGTACGGCGGCCACCGCCTCGTGATCGACCGCAACGCCGTGGACGCCCCGGTCGCCCGCCTCGCCACGGCCCGTACGGGCACCTACTCCGCCGTGTCCCGGGTCCCGGACCGGCCCTGATCCGGGCTCCGGACCGGCCTTGGTCCGGGTCCGGACCGGCCTTGATCCGGGACCCGGACCGACCCTGAGCCGGGTCCCGGGGGTCTCCACCCACAGGAGGTGGAGGCGCCCCCGCCCCTACAACCTGAGGCGGACGGCGGTTCGGGACCTGGGGCCGATCCGCCGGACCCCCTCCCCTCCTAGCGTGGAGTCATGACTCCGCCACCCTCTGGCCCCGTCTGCGCCGGTGCCTCGCAGTACGCGTCGTACACGACCTTCTCCTCGTACGTACGGGCGCGTGGGCCCGTGCTCCTGCGCACCGCCCGCTCCCTCACCGCCAACCCCTCGGACGCGGAGGACCTCCTCCAGACCGCGCTCGCCAAGACCTTCGTGGCCTGGGAGCGCATCGAGGACCACCGCGCCCTGGACGGCTACGTCCGCCGCGCGCTCCTGAACACCCGTACGTCGCAGTGGCGCAAGCGCAAGGTCGACGAGTTCGCGTGCGAGGAGCTGCCCGAGCCGGTCGGCCCCCCGTCGCCCGACCCGGCCGAGCGGCAGGCGCTGCACGACGCCATGTGGCGCGCGGTCCTCAAGCTGCCGGAGCGGCAGCGCCAGATGGTGGTCCTGCGGTACTACGAAGATCTCAGCGAGGCCCAGACCGCCGAGGTGCTCGGCGTGTCGGTCGGCACGGTCAAGAGCGCGGTGTCCCGGGCACTCGGCAAGCTCCGGGAGGACCCCGAGCTGACCCCGGTGAGGTGAGGAACCCCCTCACACCCTCCTGGATCTCCTCCGCCGCCAGTGATCACTGGCAATTTCCGTACTCCCGGGTAGTGACATACCGCTCGGTACGTGCGCAGAATCTCCACACCCTTACTGCCACGTAGCGCCCACCGGGAGGACGCCCCGTGTACAGCACCATGCAGGACGTACAGCTGACCGTGAGCCGCATCCTCGAACACGGGATGAGGATCCACGGAAAGTCCACCATCACCACCTGGACGGGCGAGTCCGAGCCGCAGCGCCGCACATTCGCTGAGACCGGGGCCCGCGCGCACCAGCTGGCCAACGCCCTGCGCGACGAACTCGGCGTCACCGGCGACCAGCGGATCGCCACCCTGATGTGGAACAACGCCGAGCACGTCGAGGCGTACTTCGCGATCCCCTCCATGGGAGCCGTCCTCCACACCCTCAACCTCCGCCTTCCCCCCGAGCAGCTGGTGTGGATCGTCAACCACGCCGCCGACCGGGTCGTGATCGTCAACGGCTCGCTGCTCCCCCTCCTCGCCCCGCTGCTCCCGCACCTGCCGACGATCGAGCACGTCGTCGTCGCGGGCCCCGGCGACCGCTCGGTCCTGGCCGGCGCGGCCCCGCGCGTGCACGACTACGAGGAGCTGATCGCCGGCCGCCCGACCACGTACGACTGGCCGGAACTCGACGAGCGCACGGCCGCCGCCATGTGCTACACCTCCGGCACCACCGGCGACCCGAAGGGCGTCGTCTACTCCCACCGCTCGATCTACCTGCACTCCATGCAGGTGAACATGACCGAGTCGATGGGCCTCACCGCCAAGGACACGACCCTGGTCGTGGTCCCGCAGTTCCACGTGAACGCCTGGGGGCTCCCGCACGCCACCTTCATGACCGGCATCAACATGCTCATGCCGGACCGCTTCCTCCAGCCGGCCCCGCTCGCCGACATGATCGAGCGCGAGCGGCCGACCCACGCCGCCGCCGTCCCCACCATCTGGCAGGGCCTGCTCGCCGAGGTCACCGCCAACCCGCGCGACCTCTCCTCCATGGCCCAGGTCACCATCGGCGGCGCGGCCTGTCCGCCCTCCCTCATGGAGGCGTACGACAAGCTCGGCGTCCGCCTCTGCCACGCCTGGGGCATGACCGAGACCTCCCCGCTCGGCACGATGGCCCACCCGCCGGCCGGCCTCACCGCCGACGAGGAGTGGCCCTACCGCGTCACGCAGGGACGCTTCCCCGCCGGTGTCGAGGCGCGGCTCGTCGGCCCCGGCGGCGAGCACCTGCCCTGGGACGGCGAGTCGGCCGGCGAGCTGGAGGTGCGCGGCACCTGGATCGCGGGCGCGTACTACAACGGCGTCGACGGCGAACCGCTCCGCCCCGAGGACAAGTTCAGCGAGGACGGCTGGCTCAAGACCGGCGACGTCGGCGTGATCAGCCCCGACGGCTTCCTCACCCTCACCGACCGCGCCAAGGACGTCATCAAGTCCGGCGGCGAGTGGATCTCCAGCGTCGAGCTGGAGAACGCGCTGATGGCGCACCCGGAGGTCGCCGAGGCCGCCGTCGTCGCCGTGCCCGACGAGAAGTGGGGCGAGCGCCCGCTCGCGACCGTCGTCCTCAAGGAGGGCTCGACGGCGGACTACGAGACGCTGAAGGCCTTCCTCGCCACCGAGGGCGGCATCGCCAAGTGGCAGCTCCCGGAGCGCTGGGCGGTCGTGCCCGCGGTGCCGAAGACGAGCGTCGGCAAGTTCGACAAGAAGGTCATCCGCAAGCAGTACGCGGAGGGCGAGCTGGACGTGACCCAGCTGTAGGGGCCGGGAAGCGAAGGAGGGGGAGGGCCGACGGCCCTCCCCCTCCCCCGTGTCCTAGTTGGTGCCGATCTTCGCGAGCAGATCGACGATCCGGGCCTGGACCTCGGCGCTGTTCGCGCGCTCGGCCAGGAAGAGGACCGTCTCGCCGGAGGACAGCTTCGGCAGCTCCTCCTCGACCAGGTCGGCCGAGGTGTAGACGACGAGCGGGGTGCGGTTGAGCTGCCCGTTCGCCCGCAGCCAGTCGATGATCCCGGCCCGGCGGCGGCGCACCTGCATCAGGTCCATCACCACCAGGTTCGGCTGCGTCTGCGTGGCGAGCGTGACCGCCTCGGAGTCCGTGGCCGCCCGCGCCACCTGCATCCCGCGCCGCTCCAGGGTGGCCGCGAGCGCCTCCGCGATGTCCTCGTTCTCCTCGATCAGCAGGACCCGGGACGGGTGCTGCTCGCTGTCGCGCGGCGCGAGCGCCTTGAGCAGCACGGCCGGATCGGCGCCGTACGCCGCCTCGCGGGTCGCCTGTCCGAGCCCGGCCGCGAGCAGCACCGGCACCTCGGCGGCGACGGCCGCCTGGCGCAGGGACTGGAGCGCGGTACGGGTGATGGGGCCGGTCAGCGGGTCGACGAAGAGCGCGGCCGGGAAGGCGGCGATCTGCGCGTCGACCTCCTCGCGGGAGTGCACGATCACCGGCCGGTAGCCGCGGTCGCTCAGCGCCTGCTGCGTGGAGACGTCGGGCGCGGGCCAGACGAGCAGCCGGCGCGGGTTGTCGAGGGGTTCCGGGGGCAGCTCGTCGTCCACGGGGAGCGGGGCGGGCCGGTTGGCGACCTCGACCGCGCCGCCGGGGCCGTCGAGCGGCTCGGGACCCTCCGCGGAGCCCGCGGCGGGCGCTCCTATGGCGTACGCCCGGCCTTCGGACGCGGCCTCCGTCTGGGGCCGGGCCTCCGGCTGCGTCTGCGGCTGGGGTTCGGTCCCGGCCGGCGCGGGGAGCGCGGTCGGGGCCGGCGGGTCGACCTCGGGCGGGGTGGCGAGCTTCCGCCGCCGCCCGGAGCCGTTGGAGGGCGCGGTGGGCGGCACCGGAGCCGGGGGCGGGGAGGGGATCGGGCTCGGGCTCGGGCTCGGGCTCGGGCTCGGGGGAGCCTGCACCGACGGTGCCGGGGCCGCTGGAGGGATCGTGCCGGCCGGGGGAGTCGTGGCGGTCGGCGCGGCCGGGGCGACGAAGGGCACGCCCTGGCCGAGGGTCCGGACGCTGAACGCCCGCCCCTGGGTCGACTCCCTCGGCATGGGCAGCTCGGGCGGCAGCGGTACGGAACCGGTCCCGGTCCCGTTGACGGGCTGCGGCTGCGGCTGCGGCTGCGGCTGCGGCTGCGGGGCCGGAGGCGCGACGGCCCGGCGCCGCCCGGTCGGCTCGGCAGGTGCGGGCACAGGACCCGGCGCGGGCAGGGGATCAGAGGCGTCGGGCGCTCGGTCCGGCAGCGGGGCCTGGACGTGGGCGTGGGTATGGGCGTGGGGGTGAGGCTGCGGCGGCGTGTGGTCCGCGCCCGGAACGCCCCGTACAGCCTCGTGCTGCCCCTCGTCGGAGACCGGCGGCGACCCGGCCACGGATGCGGCGGACGATCCGGTCACGGGTCCGGCGGGCGATCCGGTCACGGGTCCGGCGGGCGGCCCGGTCACGGGTCCGGCGGGCGATCCGGTCACGGGTGCGGCCGGCAGGGGCACTTCGCGGTCGGCGTCGGCGGGCGGCAGCGCGAACGGGGTCCGGGGACCGGCCTCCGCCGCGGCCGCCCGCTCCTGCGCGGCGGCCAGCGCGCGCCGGCGGCGCCCGCTCGGCCGCGCAGGAGCCTCCTCGGAGGCGACGGCCGGCAGGGCCAGGGCGGAGGCGGGAGAGGACTCGGGGGCGGTTCCGGCCCCGAGCCCGGGGAGGCCCGAGGGGTCGACGGGAACGCCCTGCGGCGGCACGGCCGCGCCGAGCGCGGCGCGCCCCTGCGCGCCTTCGGCGGCGGTCACGACGGAACCCTCGGCGGGCCGTCCCCGACGGCGCCCGGTGGGCTCCACGGGCGGGACGTCCGGGGCGACGGGCGCGGGAGCGGCGATCGCGTTCTGCTGGGCCGGGATCAGGTCGGCCGCGGTGGTGCCCCCGGTACGGGCACGGCGCCGCCCGCTGGGCTCGGTGCCGCCCGGGGCGTCGCCCCCGGCCGCGACCGCGCTCTCCAGGAAGGCGTCCGTCGAGCCGCGCCGGGCCCGCCGGCGCCCGCCGCCGGGAGCCTCCGCGTCCGGCCCCGCACCCGGAGCGGGAACGGAAGCGGGCGCGGAAGCGGCGGGGACCTCGGAGACCGGGCCCGAAGCCTGCGCGGGCAGTGCGAGGGCCTCCCGGCCGCCCGTCTGCGCGTCGTTCCGGGGCGCGGGCGCCGGGACCGTGCCCCGGCCCGCGCCGACCGGCACTTCGAGGACGTACGCGCCGCCGCTCGTACCCGGCACCTCGTGGGTCTGCACGACGCCGCCGTGCGCCGCCACGATCCCGCGCACGACGGGCCCGTGGACCGGGTCGCCGCCCGCGTACGGGCCGCGGACCTCGATCCGTACGACGTCACCGCGCTGGGCGGCCGCCACGACGATCGTGGAGTCGACGGGCGCGGCGCCCGGGACGGCGGCCCGGTTCCGGCCGGTCGCGTCGACGCCCGCGACGTCCGCGACGAGGTGCGCGAGGGCGGTCGCGAGCCGGGCCGGGTCCACCTCGGCCTCGATGGGCGGGGTGTGCACGGCGAACTGCGCGCGGCCGGGCCCGATCAGCTCGACGGCCCCGTCGATGCCGGCGGACACGACCCCGTCGAGGAGCGTGACGCGCTTGTCGAGTTCCTCCGCGCCCGCGTCGAGGCGCTGGTAGCCCAGGACGTTGTCCACGAGCGCCGTCATCCGGGCGTACCCGGCGGCGAGGTGGTGGAGGACCTGGTTGGCCTCGGGCCACAGCTGCCCGGCGTCGTCGGCGGCCAGGGCGCCGAGCTGGGTGCGCAGCTCCTCCAGGGGACCGCGCAGCGACTCGGCGAGGACGGCCGTCAGCTGCTCGTGGCGGGCGGCGAGCGAGGCGTACCGCTCCTGCTGGGCCTCGCGCTCCGCCGCCGCGCGCTCGGCGCGGTCGGCGAGCTCGGCGGCGTGCTGCTCGGCGAGCTGTTCGTACGGCCTGCGGTCGGTGAAGGTCATCACCGCGCCGACGAGCTGGTCCCCGTCCCGTACCGGAGCGGTCGTCAGGTCGACCGGGACCCGCTCGCCCTTCTTCGTCCACAGGACCTGCCCGCGCACGCGGTGCTTCCGCCCGGACTTGAGGGTGTCCGCGAGCGCCGACTCCTCGTACGGGAAGGGTTCGCCGTCGGCGCGCTTAGCGAGGATCAGGGGGTGCAGCTCCCGGCCGCCGAGCTCGCCGGCGCGGTGGCCGAGGATCTGCGCGGCGGCGGGGTTCACGAGGACGACCCGGCCGTCGGTGTCCGTGCCGACGACGCCCTCGGAGGCGGCGCGCAGGATCATCTCGGTCTGCCGCTGCGAGCGGGCGAGTTCGGCCTCGGTGTCGACGGTGCCGGTGAGATCGCGCACGACCAGCATGAGCAGTTCGTCGCCGGTGTAGCCGCCGTACGAGTCGTACGCCTCGCGGCCGTCCTCCAGGCTGGCGCTGGTCACCTCGACGGGGAACTCGCCGCCGTCGGTGCGGCGGGCGACCATCCGGGTCGGCTTGGTGCGGCCGCGCTCGTCGGCGTTGTCCGGGCGGCGCATGGAGCCGGGGATGAGGCGCGAGTCGAAGTCGGGCAGGAGGTCGAGGAGGCCGCGCCCGACGAGGGCGGTGCCGGGCGTCTCGAACATGCCGAGGGCGATGGTGTTGGCGTTGACGACCGTGCCGTTGCAGTTGACGAGCACGAGGCCGTCGGGGAGGGCGTCGAGTATGGCTGCGAGGCGAGCAGCGCCTCGGGATGGCCTGCTGCTCACGACGACGCTTCCTCCCTGACGCACTGCACGCGCTTGGCCTGTCGACCGGCCGGCCCCATCTTGCCCCTCGGGCCGTGGCCTGTCACTGAAGGGAGTCTAAGGGAGCCTCCGGCCGGCCCTCCCGGACGCCGCCCCCGAGCGCCGTCCCCACACGGCATCTCCGCACGTCATCCCCGGACGTCGCCCCCGGACGCCATCACGCACGTCATCCCCGGACGAGGGGAAGGACGGGCTCCAGATTCTCCCAGCGGTCGATCTCGCAGCCGTTCGCCCGGGAGAAGCGGGCGTCGACCTCGCGCCCCTGCCAGGTGCCGGTCACCCGTGCGAGGACGGGCCCGCCGTACACCTGTGCGCACACCCGGTCCTCGGGGACCGGCCGGAACGGGTCCTCGTCCGCCTCCGCGAGCCGTTCCAGGCGCTCGCAGGCGCGCTCGGCGGCCGGGTGGTCGCCCCCGGGCCGGTCGCCGCACCTCAGCTCGAAGGTGCCGTCGGCCTCGGGATGGCCGCTCCGGGAGACCGCCACGGTCAGGGCGTCGGGCGCCGGCGGGGCGAGCAGCGGCAGCGGCGGCAGGGGGCCGAGACCGGTGGCGCCGGCGGCTGCGGTGGCGAGGGAGGCGAGGGCGATACGGCGCAGCATGCGGATCTCCAGGAGCGCGGGGGCAGGGCGGGTGCGGACGGGTACGGCAGGTGCGACGGTTACGGCGGACTCAGTGGGTACGGCAGGTGCGACGGTTACGGCGGACTCAGTGGGTACGGCGGGTACGGCGGACTCGGTGGGTGCGGTGGGTGCGGTGGGCATGGGCGCATGGCGCGCCCTCCCCGTCTAACGCCCCGGACGCGGCGGCGTTGCGCCGGACGGGGGTGCGCCGGGCGGGCGCGCGGGCTCGTACGCGCGCCGGTGGGCTTTGCCCTGACCCCCGGAGGGCTAGTACGGTGAGAATCGATTGGTGACAGCCGGTTCGCCTGTGTCATCATCTGCACGCACCACCCGCGCATGCGTGAGGTGCATGGAGGCGTCGCCTAGTCCGGTCTATGGCGCCGCACTGCTAATGCGGTTTGGGTCTTAAAGCCCATCGAGGGTTCAAATCCCTCCGCCTCCGCCCCACACCGAAGCCCCGGCCCCACGGCCGGGGCTTCGGTCGTTCCCGGGCCCTGCCCCGTTTCCCCCTCCATGGCGTTTCCGCAGGTCACAAGGGGTGGGGCAATCGGATTTCACATGACGGCGGCAGTCATGTAATGTTCTTCCTGTCGCCGCGAGCGGGTCGAAAGACCGGGGAGCGGAGACGAAAACTGAAGAACAAGCACTCGTAGCTTAACGGATAGAGCATCTGACTACGGATCAGAAGGTTGCAGGTTCGAATCCTGCCGAGTGCACAGAGTCGAGAGGCCCGGACGAGAGTCCGGGCCTCTCGCGTTGTGCGGCGCACGGCAAAGGTCGACCTCGTCGTCACCACGCGCTTGACGGCCTGATCCGCGAGTCCCGTCGACAAGGCGCCGCCCCTCAAGGGAAGGCCGCCGTGCTTCTCGGTGGTGCGGCGGTTAGGGTCGAGTGATCGTTCTTTCGTCGTACAGGGGGTTGGGACATGGCGCTCTTCGGGAACGCACACGCGATCGATCCGGCGCAGGCGCAGCAGGACTTCGCGCGGCTGCTCGGACAGGGGGAGCAGGTGCACGCCGCGTACCTGCTGATACGGGACACGATCTTCTTCACCGACCGGCGGCTCGTGCTGGTCGACAAGCAGGGGATCACCGGCAAGAAGGTCGAGTACCACTCGATCCCGTACCGGAGCATCACCCACTTCGCCGTCGAGACCGCCGGCACCTTCGACCTCGACGCCGAGCTGAAGATCTGGATCTCGGGCAGCCAGCTGCCCGTGCAGAAGACCTTCACCAAGGGGGTCGACATCTACGAGGTGCAGGCGATCCTCACGCAGTTCGTCGCCAGGTAGGCGGTACGGAGCGGAGGGAAGGGCCCGGGGGAATCCTCGGGCCCTTCCCCTTTTGGGTGAACCTGTCTTATCTGCATGTCAGTTGAATATGCCTTCGGACTAGCTTGCGAGACGGAGGTGATGATCGATGGACGCGATCGACATCGATGACGTGGTGCGCGCCGCCACCGGGGAGCGCCTGCGGAGGCTGACCGGGCCGGGCGGGGCCCATTGGTTCCCGGTGGTGGACGTGGCGAAACGGCTGGGGTACGCGGGGACGAGGGAGGCCCTGCGGACGGTGGCGCTGCCCGGGGAGTGCCTGGCGGCCGCGCGGGAGGTCGCCGGCGACGACGCGTACCTGCGCCGGTGCGGGATCCGCGCGTCCACCCGGATGGTGAACCTCCAGGGGCTCGTCCAGCTCGTCGGGGCCTGCCGCAGGCCGGAGGCCGGGCCGTTCCGGGCGTGGGTGGCCGAGGTCGTGGCGTCGGTCCAGCGGTACGGCGGGTACGGCCTCGAACCCTCCCCGGTGCACTCCGGGTTCCTCCTGCCGCCGGAACTGGTCGACGTCCTCGTGCACCTGGAGGGGAGGCTGGACGAGCGGGACCTCGCCCGCGCCGGGCAGGCCGAGTACGCGGAGCTGCTCCGCGAGACCCGGCAGAGCCTCTCAAGGGTCGCCGAATCCCTTGAGCGGCTCGCCGTGCCCCGCCAGCGCACCGGCTCCGCCGTCGTGCTCAGCCCGCGGGAGCTGGTCGACTCCTGGGCCATCACCGGGGACGTGCGGACGGTCGCCGACTGCCTCGCCCCCGGGCTCGTCCGGGGCGGGGTGCGCTACCGGGCCCAGGACGTCACCCGCCGCACCGGCCTCTCCGGCGAGCGCGTCCGCGCCTGCGTACGGCTCCTCCTCGACCGCGGCTGCATGAGGGAGGTCGGCGGGCCCGACCCGGACGGGACCAGGATCTACGTCCTGCCCTGAGTTCCGGACCGGCCCGGCCGGGGCCGGACGCGGGTGGCGGAGACTGGACGTCTGCGGCGTACGGGACGTGGTCGGGAGGCGTGGGCGTGGAGTGGCGGTGCCGGAGGATCACCTGGGACGGCGGGGAGCCGGGGCTGCGGTGGGAGGGCGGGAGGGTCAGCCCGCTCGCGTACGGGAGGCCGCTCGCCTTCCGGGCCGTCGGGGTACGGCGCTGCCCGGGGGCCCGGGGCAATCCCTGCCCCCTGGCGGCCGCCGTTCCCGGCCGGGCCACCGGAGGGCTGTGCCCGGAGTGCGCCCGGCTCGACCGGGCCCACTCGGTCGCGGCCGACACCGTCGCGGACGACCCTCAGCCGTACCGCGTCTACCTGGCCTGGTTCGGGCCCGGCATGACCAAGGTGGGGATCACCGCCGAGGCCCGGGGCGGGGCCCGGCTCCTGGAACAGGGGGCCGTCGCGTTCAGCTGGCTCGGCCGGGGGCCGCTGATGGCCGCCCGGCGCACCGAGGAGGTCCTGCGGCAGGCGCTCGGCGTGCCCGACCGGGTCGCGTACGAGCGGAAGCGAGCCGCCCGGCACGCCCTGCCGCCCGCCGCCGACCGGGCCCGGGAGGTCGAGGAGCTGTACCGGCGGGCCCGGGAGGTCGGAGGCTGGACCGAGACCCTGGAGCCGCTGGAGTTCGCCCCGCACGACCACGCCGGGGCCTTCCGCCTCGACGGGCTGCCGCCGCTCGCCGGCACGGTCACCGAGCTGACCGACGGCGGCACCGTCGCCGGGCGGCTGCTCGCCGCCGCCGGGCCCGACCTGCACCTCCTCGCCCCCGACGGACGCTGCCTCGCCCTCGACACCCGTCTCATGGGCGGTTGGGCCCTCGGGCGGGCCGAGGAGGGCGACGGCTTCTCCGTGCCGGTGGCGCCGGCGGCGGCCGTGGACGACCCGGACGAGCAGGGAGAGCTCTTCTGACGCCACTTCCCAGGAAGGAGCACCGGTACGACAGTTGCAGCGTCCACATCGGCAGGGTCGAACGGAGCCACGGCTATGAGCACGCATGACGGTTCGGGCAGCACGGGCAGTACGGCCACCACGGGCGGTTCGGGCAGCACGGGCAGTACGGCCACCACGGGCGGTTCGGGCAGCGCGGACGGTTCGGCCCCCACGGACGGTTCGGGCCGTAAGGGCAGGGTGGCGGGCGGCGGTGAGGCGGTCGGTGTCACCGACGTTCCCGCGCTCCTCGCGCGGCTCCGCATTCCCGGACTCGTCGACGTGCACACGCACTTCATGCCGCAGAACGTCCTCGACAAGGTCTGGGCCTACTTCGACGCCGTCGGCCCCCTGACCGGCCTGGAGTGGCCCATCACCTACCGCGAGGAGGAGGACCGCAGGCTCGCCCTCCTGCGCGGGTTCGGCGTGCTCGCCTTCACCGCGATGCTCTACCCGCACAAGCCCGGCATGGGCGCCTGGCTGAACTCCTGGGCCGCCGACTTCGCCGCCCGTACCCCCGACTGCCTGCACACCGCGACCTTCTTCCCCGAGCCGGGCGTCGACGGCTACGTCCACCAGGCGCTCGACGCCGGGGCCCGCGTCTTCAAGGTGCACCTCCAGGTCGGGGGGTTCGACCCGAACGACGAGCGGATTGACGGGGCGTGGGGGAGCCTCGCGGACAGCGGCACCCCCGTCGTCGTCCACTGCGGCTCCGGGCCCACCCCGGGGAACTTCACCGGCCCCGGACCCATGGGGCGGTTGCTCGCCCGTCACCCCCGACTGCGCGTGATCGTCGCGCACATGGGGATGCCCGAGTACGGCGACTTCCTCTCCCTGGCCGAGCGGCACGAGGGCGTCCACCTCGACACCACCATGGCGTTCACCGACTTCAGCGAACGGCTGGCGCCCTTCCCCGAGGAGGAGCGCAAGCGGCTGCTCGACCTCGGCGACCGGATCCTCCTCGGCTCGGACTTCCCCAACATCCCGTATCCGTACGCCCATCAGCTCCACGCCCTCGAACGCCTCGGGCTCGGGGAGGACTGGCTCCGGAAGGTGCTGTACGAGAACGGAGCCGCGATGTTTCACGTGAAACCGGCTCGATGAACCACAGAGCGTGCTGTTTCACGTGAAACCGACCCTTGCGGACGTGTGCCGGCGGCGGCCCGTTTCTCAGGGAATTCACAGGAAAGGAAAAGGTGCCCTTCAGCGGCAGCGGTCAGCGTGGGAGGCATGACCGTCACCCCGCACCGCACGGGCAACCGTCCCGGCACCCGTGCCGACATGCTCCGCGCCGACGGAACCGCCGTCCGGGTCCTCGTCGTGGACGACGAGACCTCGCTCACCGAACTGCTCTCCATGGCCCTGCGCTACGAGGGCTGGCAGGTCATGAGCGCCGGGGACGGGGCCTCCGCGCTGCGCTCCGCGCGCGAGTTCCGGCCCGATGCCGTGATCCTCGACATGATGCTGCCCGACGTCGACGGACTGAGCCTGCTCGGCTCGATCCGGCGCGAACTGCCCGACGTACCGGTGCTCTTCCTGACGGCGAAGGACGCCGTGGAGGACCGGATCGCCGGGCTCACGGCGGGTGGCGACGACTATGTGACCAAGCCCTTCAGCCTGGAGGAGGTGGTCGCCCGGTTGCGCGGCCTCATCCGCAGGTCCGGGGCCGCCCAGGCCCGCAGCGAATCGCTGCTCACCGTCGGGGACCTGACCCTCGACGAGGACAGCCACGAGGTCACCCGGGGCGGCGACTCGATCCACCTCACGGCGACCGAGTTCGAGCTGCTGCGCTACCTGATGCGCAATCCGCGCCGGGTGCTCAGCAAGGCGCAGATCCTCGACCGGGTCTGGTCGTACGACTTCGGCGGCCAGGCCAATGTGGTCGAGCTCTACATCTCCTATCTGCGCCGGAAGATCGACGCGGGGCGCTCCCCGATGATCCACACCCGGCGCGGGGCCGGCTACCTCATCAAGCCGGGGGAGTAGCGGCCGGTGACGCGAGGCACGCCACCGGGCCGGGGCGCGCGGCGGCCCTGGTCGCTGCGCACCCGGCTCGTCGTGTCGGCGGTCGCGCTGATCGCGGTCGTCGCGGCCGTCATCGGCACGGTCACGACGATCGCGTTCCGCTCGTACCTGTACGACCAGGCCGACGAGCAGGTCCGGGGGCTCTCCCAGCGGGCCGCCGGGCCGCCGGTCGCCATGCCCGTGCCCGACCCCGGCCGGGGCCGGGAGCCGTTCGCCTTCCTCGGCGGCCCGGGCGCCCCGATAGGGACCCTCGGCGCGGTCCTGACCGACGGGAGGATCACCTCCGCCGGGTACTCGACGGAGGTGGCCGGAGGCAGCGGTACGGACGGGCCGAGGTTCCCCGTCGAGCAGCTGGACACGGAGCAGCGGGCCGCCCTCGCCGCCGTTCCGCGTGACGGCGCACCGCACACCGTGGAGCTGCCCGGCGGCCTCGGCTCCTACCGGGTCGCCTACGCGGAGGGCAGCCGGGGCGCCTTCCTCACCGGCATCCCGCTCACCGAGGTCGACGGAGCCCTCTCCACCCTCGTCCTGGTCGAGCTGAGCGTCACCGGCGCCGGACTCGTCGCGGCCTCGCTCGCCGGGACCGTGCTCGTCGGGGTGGCCCTGCGCCCGCTGCGACGGGTCGCCGCCACCGCCTCCCAGGTCGCCCGGCTCCCGCTGCACAGCGGCGAGGTGGCGCTTCACCAGCGGGTTCCGGAGGCGGAGGCCGATCCGCGCACGGAGGTCGGCCAGGTCGGCGCGGCCCTCAACCGGATGCTCGACCACGTCCACTCGGCCCTCGACGCGCGCCAGCGGAGCGAGACCCGGGTCCGGCAGTTCGTCGCGGACGCCGGCCACGAGCTGCGCACCCCGCTCGCCTCGATCCGGGGGTACGCGGAGCTGACCCGGCGCGGCCACGAGGAGTGCGGGCCCGACACCCGGCACGCGCTCGGCCGGATCGAGTCGGAGGCGATCCGGATGACGGGTCTGGTGGAGGACCTGCTGCTGCTCGCCCGGCTCGACGCCGGACGCCCCCTCGCGGACGAGCCCGTCGACCTCGTCGCCCTGGTCGTGGACTCCGTGAGCGACGCCCGCGCCGCAGGGCCCGGCCACCACTGGAACCTCGAACTCCCCGAGGAGGGAACGGAGGTGCGGGGGGACGGCGCCCGGCTCCAGCAGGTGCTCGTCAACCTCCTCGCCAACGCCCGCACCCACACCCCGCCCGGCACGAAGGTCACCGCCCGCGTCCGCGCGGAGGTGACGGGCGCGCTCGTGGAGGTCGAGGACGACGGGCCCGGCATCCCGGACGCCCTCCTGCCCTCCGTCTTCGAACGGTTCGCGCGCGGCGACGCCTCCCGCTCCCGCACCGCCGGCTCCACCGGCCTCGGCCTCGCGATCGTCCGCGCGGTCGTCCTCGCCCACGGCGGTGAGGTGACGGTGGCGAGCACCCCCGGCCGGACCGTCTTCGCCGTCCGGCTGCCCCTGGAACCCGTCCTCCTGGAACCCGTCCGGCGGATCGGGGCCGGAGAGGTCCTGGACGACGGCCCGCGCGCAGACTCACAGGCGGGGCACAGGCTCGGCACACAGGTGTGACAGGCGCCGCGGCAAGTGTCGGGGGCATGCGAACCCCAACGATCGCGCGGCCCGTGCCCGGCGCCCTGCCCGCCCGGGAGCACCTGCCCGTGGACGTCGCCGGACGGCCCGTCCTGGACGTGGTGATCCCCGTCTACAACGAGGAGAAGGACCTGGAGCCGTGCGTCCGCCGGCTCCACGAGCACCTCTCCCGGACCTTCCCTTACGGCTTCCGCATCACCGTCGCCGACAACGCCTCCACCGACACGACGCCCGCCGTCGCCGCGGCCCTCGCCGAGGAGATGCCCGGCGTGCGCTCCGTACGCCTCGAACAGAAGGGGCGCGGGCGTGCCCTGCGCACGGTCTGGTCGGCGTCGGACGCGCCCGTCCTCGCCTACATGGACGTGGACCTGTCCACCGACCTGAACGCGCTGCTCCCGCTGGTCGCGCCGCTCATCTCCGGCCACTCGGACCTGGCGATCGGCTCCCGGCTCTCCCGCTCCTCGCGGGTGGTGCGCGGCCCGAAGCGGGAGTTCGTCTCCCGCGCGTACAACCTGATCCTGCGCTCCTCGCTCGCGGCCCGGTTCTCGGACGCGCAGTGCGGCTTCAAGGCCATACGGCGCGAGGTCGCCGAGCGGCTGCTCCCGATGGTCGAGGACACCGGCTGGTTCTTCGACACCGAGATGCTGGTCCTCGCCGAGCGGGCCGGCCTGCGCATCCACGAGGTGCCGGTCGACTGGGTCGACGACCCCGACTCGACCGTGCACATCGTGAGGACGGCGACCGACGACCTCAAGGGCGTCTGGCGGGTGGGGCGGGCCCTCGCGACCGGCTCGCTGCCGCTCGACCGGCTCACCCGCCCGTTCGGGGACGACCCCCGGGACCGCGAACTCAGCGGCGTCCCGGGCGGTCTCGCCCGTCAGCTCGTCGGCTTCTGCGCGGTCGGGGTCCTGTCCACGCTGCTCTACCTGGCGCTGTACTCGGCCTTCCGGCTCGGCCTCGGTCCGCAGCTCGCCAACGCCGCCGCGCTCCTCGTCTCGGCCGTCGCCAACACGGCGGCCAACCGGCGCCTCACCTTCGGGGTGCGGGGCCGGGACCGGGCCGTCCGCCACCAGGCGCAGGGGCTCGTGGTCTTCGGTATCGGCCTGGCCCTGACCAGCGGTTCGCTCGCCGCCCTCGGCGCGGCGAGCGGCGACCCGTCGCACTCCACCGAGCTGGCCGTCCTGATCGTCGCCAACCTCGCCGCGACCGTCCTGCGCTTCCTCCTCTTCCGGCTCTGGGTCTTCCCGGAGCGGACCACCGCGCCCACTGCACCCGCTATGTCGACTGCGCCCACCGCGTCCACCGCGTCCACCGCGTCCACCGCGTCCACCGCGTCCACCGCAAGGAACGAACGATGACCGCCCTGAATCCCACGGCGCCCGCCGCCCGGGGGAGCGACCGGCTCGCCCGCTTCTGGCGCGGACGCGCCGAGGACGCCCCCTGGGTCCGCCCCGCCTTCCTCGGTCTGCTGGCCGCGACCGGCGTGCTCTACCTGTGGAACCTGAGCGCCTCCGGCTACGCCAACTCCTTCTACTCCGCCGCCGTGCAGGCCGGTGGCGAGAGCTGGAAGGCCTTCTTCTTCGGCTCCCTCGACGCGGCCAACGCCATCACCGTCGACAAGCCGCCGGCCGCGCTCTGGCCGATGGCGCTCTCCGTCCGCCTCTTCGGCCTGGGCTCCTGGCAGATCCTCGTGCCCGAGGTGCTCATGGGCGTGGCCACGGTCGGCGTCCTGTACGGGGCCGTCCGGCGCCGGTTCGGCGCGGGCGCGGGCCTGATCGCGGGCCTGGTCCTGGCGCTGACGCCGGTCGCCGCCCTGATGTTCCGCTTCAACAACCCGGACGCGCTGCTCGCGCTGCTCATGACGGTCGCCGCGTACGGGGTGCTGCGCGCCCTGGAGGGCGGGCCGGGCGCGGTGAAGTGGCTGGTGGGGGCGGGGGCGGCCTTCGGCTTCGCGTTCCTCGCGAAGACCCTCCAGGCCTTCCTGATCCTGCCGCCGCTCGCCCTCGTGTACGCGGTGTGCGCGCCGGGCGGGCTCGGGCGCCGGGTCCGCGACCTGGCCCTCGCCGGGCTCGCGCTGCTCGTCTCGGCGGGCTGGTGGGTGGCCCTGGTCGAGCTGTGGCCGGCGTCCTCCCGCCCGTACGTCGGAGGCTCGCAGAACAACAGCTTCCTGGAGCTGACCTTCGGCTACAACGGCCTCGGCCGCATCAACGGCAACGAGACCGGCAGCGTGGGCGGCGGCGGAGGTCCCGGTGGGGGCGCGGGCGGTGGCCGGTGGGGCGAGACCGGGATCGGCCGGATGTTCGACGACGCGGTCGGCGGCCAGGTCTCCTGGCTGCTCCCGGCCGCGCTGCTCCTGCTCGTCGCGGGGCTCGTCGTCACCCGGCGGGCGCCCCGGACGGACACCGCGCGCTCGGCGTTCCTGGTGTGGGGCGGCGCGCTCCTGATCACCCTCGCGGTGTTCAGCTTCATGGCCGGCATCTTCCACGAGTACTACACGATCGCCCTGGCCCCGTACGTCGCGGCGCTCGTCGGCATGGGCGCCTCGGTGCTGTGGGAGGAGCGGACCCGGTTCGCGGCCTCGGCGGCGCTCGCGGTGACGGCGGCGGTGACGGCCTGGTGGGCCTGGACGCTGCTCGGCCGTACACCGGACTGGCTGCCGTGGCTGCGCTGGACGGTCCTGGTGGCGGGCCTCGCGGCGGCCCTCGGGCTCCTCGTCGCGGGCCGGGTCGACCGGCGCCTCGGGCTCGCGGCGGCCGGCCTCGGCCTGGCGGCGGGCCTCGCGGGCCCCTTCGCGTACACCCTGGCGACGGTGGACACCGGCCACCAGGGCTCCATCGTGACGGCGGGCCCGGCGGGCGGCCGGGGCCCGGGCGGCTTCGGCGGACGCGTGCCGGGCGGCTTCGGGGGCCGGATGCCGGAGGGCGGCCAGGGCGTCCAGGGCGGCCAGACGCCGGGCGGCTTCGACGGCCAGGGTCAAGGCCAGAACCAAGGCCAGAACCAAGGCCAGGGCCAGGGGCAAGGCCAGAACCGAGCCCAAGGCCAAGGTCAGAGCCAGAGCCGGATGCCCGGCGGCGCCCCGCCCCAGGGAACGCCCCAAGGCATGCCCCAGGGCGCACCCCAAGGCGGCTTCCAGGGCTCGCGCGGCGAACGCCCCGGCTTCGGCGGTGGCGGTGGCATGGGCGGCCTCCTCAACGGCGCGAACGTCGGCGCGGAGGCCGAGGCGGCGCTCCTGAAGGACGCCGGCTCCTACACCTGGGTCGCGGCCACGGTCGGCGCCCAGAACGCGGCCAGCTACCAACTCGCCACGGAGAAGCCGGTCATGGCGATCGGCGGCTTCAACGGCAGCGACCCGTCCCCGACCCTCGCGCAGTTCAAGCAGTACGTCGCCGAGGGGAGGATCCACTACTTCATCGGAAGCGGAGAGGGGAACGGCGGGCCCGGCGGCAACTCCGAGATCTCCACCTGGGTCGCGGCGACCTTCGGGAAGACCACGGTCGGCAGCGCCACCTTCTACAACCTGACCAGGGAGAAGTGACCGGAGAGCACGACCGAAAATAACCGTTGTACAGCGTAAGACAGCCCTTGTACGGTGTACGAGAAATCCATCCCGTACACTGTACAAGGAGTGCTGCCATGACGGCGACGACCGCCGCGAACGAACCGTCCGCCGCCCCCGGCGGCCACCCCCGGCGCTGGCTGATCCTCGGCGTCATCTGCCTGGCCCAGCTCACCGTGCTGCTCGACAACACCGTGCTCGGCGTGGCCATCCCCTCGCTGACCTCGGAGCTCCACGCCTCCACCGCCGACATCCAGTGGATGATCAACGCGTACTCGCTCGTCCAGTCCGGCCTGCTCCTGACCGCCGGCAACGCCGCCGACCGCTACGGCCGCAAGAAGCTCCTCGCCGCCGGGCTCGCGCTCTTCGGCCTCGGCTCGCTCGCCGCCGGACTCGCCGGTTCCACCGCCCAGCTGATCGCCGCCCGCGCGGGCATGGGCGTCGGCGGCGCGCTGCTCATGACCACCACCCTCGCCGTCGTCATGCAGATCTTCGACGACTCCGAGCGGGTCAAGGCCATCGCGCTGTGGGCCACGGTCAGTTCGCTCGGCTTCGCCGCCGGGCCGCTGATCGGCGGCGTCCTCCTCGACCACTTCTGGTGGGGCATGATCTTCCTGATCAACATCCCGGTCGCGCTCGTCGGTCTGGTCGCCGTCGTCAAACTGGTCCCCGAGTCCAAGAACCCCCAGGGCGAGCGTCCCGACCTGGTCGGCGCGCTGCTCTCCACCGTCGGCATGACCGCCGCCGTGTACGCGATCATCACCGGTCCCGAGCACGGCTGGACCTCCGCCGAGGTACTGGTCCCCGCGTGCGTCGGCGTCGCCGTCCTCGCCGCCTTCGCCCGGTGGGAGCTGCACGTCCCGTACCCGATGCTCGACATGCGCTTCTTCCGCAACCAGAAGTTCGTCGGTGCCGTCGCGGGCGCGATCCTGGTCATGTTCGGCCTGGGCGGCTCGCTCTTCCTGCTCACCCAGCACCTGCAGTTCGTCCTCGGCTACGAGCCGCTGGAGGCCGGTCTGCGGATGGCGCCGCTCGCCCTGACCGTGGTCGTGCTCAACCTCAGCGGCGTCGGCCCGCGGATCGTGGTGAAGCTCGGCACCCCGTCCGCCGTGGCCGTCGGCATGACGCTCGTCGCGGCCGGTCTCGCCTCGATCGCCCTCGTCGGCGGCGGCACGGAGAGCAGTTACTGGGGGATGCTCCTGGGCCTGGTCCTGATGGGCGTCGGCCTCGCGGTCTCCAACCCGGCCATGGCCAACGCCATCATGAGCGCGATCCCGCCGGAGCGGGCGGGCGTGGGCGCGGGCGTCAACGGCACCCTCGCCGAGTTCGGCAACGGCCTGGGCGTCGCCGTCCTCGGAGCCGTGCTGAACGCGCGCTTCGCCGCCCTCGTCACCGTCACCGCGACCTCGCTGCCCGCCGCCCTCGCGGCGGCCGGGAGCGACGCCGAACGGGCCCGGGTCTCCGACGCCTTCGCCTCCGGCCTCCAGACCAGCCAGCTGGTCGGCGCGATCGCCGTGCTCACGGGCGGCCTGCTCGCCGCGGCCCTGCTCGGGCGGGCCGAGCGGGCGGAGAAGGCGACGGCCCACAAGACGTCGGTGGCTGCCTAGCATGGTCACGGACCGCTGACAGACGGAGGAACGCGATGGTCAAGGCAGCCGACAGGGCCAAGGACCCGGCGCGTTCCAGCGTCTGGCTGGAGAACCGGGCCCCCCGCCGGGGGAGCGGTCCGGCCGGCCTCGACCGCGACCGGATCGTGGCCGCCGCGATCCGGATGCTCGACGCGGAGGGACTGAACGGCCTCTCGATGCGCAAGCTCGCGACCGAGCTCGGCGTCACGGCCATGTCGCTCTACTGGTACGTGGACACCAAGGACGACATCATCGAGTACGCCGTCGACTCCGTCTACGCGGAGATCGACCCCGCCGCGATCGGCACCACCGGCGACTGGCGCGACCGGCTCCGGACGCTGGCCCTGGAGTACCGGCGGATGCTGGTCCGCCACCCGTGGATGTCGCCGTGCGCCGGCAAGTACCTGAACATCGGGCCGAACTCGGTCGCCGTCGGGGCCAGGATCCACGAGGCGATCCGGGACACCGGACTGCCGGTGCACCGCCGGCCGAGCGCGATGTCGGCGGTCTTCCAGTTCGTGTACGGCTACGGGACCATCGAGTCGCAGTTCCAGCGGCGGGCGGCGGAGGCCGGGATGTCGCAGGACACCTTCTACGGGGAGTCGCTCAGGGCCTTCCGCGACGACGCGCAGTTCATGGAGGCGCTCGAACCGATGACGGAACTCCTCGACGAGCGGGCCTCGCACGGCAGCGTCGACGAGATCTGGGACCGCGACTTCGCGTACGCCCTCGACGTCCTGGTCGCCGGCATCGAGGTGATGGTGGCCCGGGGCGAGTAGGAACACGACGGAGCGGCGGGCCGTCCCCTGCCCGCCGCTCCGTACTCGACCCGGCCGCGCCTCCGCTCGAAGCGCGGCCGGGAGCTTCTCCTACCTGGCGTTCGCCGGGACCTTCTCGTCCACGCCCGCCTTCTCCTCCGCCTTCACCTCGCCGCTCTTGAGGGCGACCTCCTTGATGAACAGCGTCACCAGGAAGGCGAGCAGCGCGAACGGCGCCGAGTAGAGGAAGACGTCCGCGACGCCGTGGCCGTACGCGTCCTCCATGACCGTGCGGATCGGGGCCGGCAGCTTGTCCATGTCGGGGATGCCGCCGCCCGTGCCGCCCTGGCCCATGGCGCCCGCGGCCTTCGGGCCGAGCTCGGCCAGGCCCTCCTTGACGTAGTCCGTCACCCGGTGGGCCATGACCGCGCCGAGCGCCGAGACGCCGACCGCACCGCCCAGCGAGCGGAAGAAGGTGACCACGGAGGAGGCGGCGCCGAGGTCGGCGGGGGCCACCTGGTTCTGGGTGCAGAGCACCAGGTTCTGCATCATCATGCCGAGGCCGAGGCCGAGCAGCGCCATGAAGAGCGCGATGTGCCAGTACTCCGTGTCGTACCGGATCGTGCCGAGCAGGCCGAGACCGCCGGTGGCCAGGGCGCCGCCGCTGACCAGCCACGCCTTCCAGCGACCGGTCTTGGTGATGACCAGGCCGGAGACCGTGGAGGAGACGAACAGGCCCGCGATCATCGGGATGGTGAGGACGCCGGACATCGTCGGCGACTCGTTCCGCGCCAGCTGGAAGTACTGGCTGAAGAAGACCGTGCCGGCGAACATCGCGACGCCCACGAAGAGCGAGGCGAGCGAGGCCAGGGTGATCGTGCGGTTGCGGAAGAGGCGGAGCGGGATGATCGGCTCGCTCGCCTTCGACTCGACCAGGAGGAAGAGTCCGCCGAGGGCGACGGAACCGAGGACCATGACGACCGTCTGCCAGGACATCCAGTCGTACTTGTCGCCCGCGAAGGTGACCCAGATGAGGAGCAGGGAGACGGCGGCGCTGATGAGGAAGGCGCCGCCCCAGTCGACCTTGACCTCGCGCTTCACGACGGGGAGCTTCAGGGTCTTCTGCAGGACGAGCAGCGCGATGATCGCGAAGGGCACGCCGACGTAGAAGCACCAGCGCCAGCCGAGCCAGTCGGTGTCGGTGATGACGCCGCCGAGCAGCGGGCCGCCGACGGTGGCGACGGCGAAGGTCGCGCCCAGGTAGCCGCTGTACCGGCCGCGCTCGCGCGGGGCGATCATGGCGGCCAGGATGATCTGGGAGAGGGCGGTCAGACCGCCGACGCCGATGCCCTGGACGACGCGGCAGGCGATGAGCATGCCGGTGCTCTGCGAGAGGCCGGCGACGACCGAGCCCGCGACGTAGATGACCAGGGCTATCTGGACGAGCAGCTTCTTGGAGAAGAGGTCCGCGAGCTTGCCCCAGAGCGGGGTGGTCGCGGTCATCGCCAGGAGGGCCGCGGTCACGACCCAGGTGTAGGCGGACTGGCCGCCGCCCAGGTCGGTGATGATCTGCGGCAGGGCGTTGGAGACGATCGTCGAGGACAGGATGGCGACGAACATGCCGAGCAGCAGCCCGGAGAGCGCCTCCATGATCTGCTTGTGCGTCATCGGGGCGCCGCCGGAGGCGAGGTTCCCCTCCTTTGCGCTCCCGCCGCGCACACCGGTCTCAGGTGTGGTGCTAGCCATGGACTTCCTTCGTTCTCAAGCGTGGTGGGCCCGGCAGTCCCCGAAGGAATCGCGGAGGCGGGCGAGCAGGGTGGTGAGCAGTTCGACGTCGTCGTCGGACCACTCCGCGAGGGTGCGGGCGAGCATGTCGGTCAGCCGTCGGTCGAGGACGGCGAGCATGGACTCGCCCGCCGGGGTCAGATGGAGGATGCGGGAGCGCCGGTCGGCGGGGTCGGGCAGGCGCTCGACCCATCCGCGGTCCACGGTGTGGGCCACGTGACGGCTGCTGACCGACACGTCGACGGCCATCAGCTCGGAGACGCGGCCCATCCGCATGTCCCCGTGGTGGTTGAGCAGGGCGAGGACGATCGCGGATCCGCCGGGGCACTCGGCGGGCAGGGTCCGCGCGAGTCCGCGCTTCACCGCTCCGATGGCGCTCACCTGGCGGGCGAGGTTCTCGTACCGATTGCCGCTGTCCATCGCGTGCTCCACCGCGTGCTCCACATATCTTGTTGCTTAGGGCAACCATAGAGATGGATGGTTGCTCCAGGCAAACTAAATCGGTCAAACGGCGCTAAAGAATCGGCAAAGGGGGAGCCGGGGAGCCGTGCGCGGCCCCTCGCGCGGGCCGAGGGTCGGCCGGGGTTGGGCGGCCCGCCCGACTTCGCTAGGGTCCTGGCACATGGCACACAACCCCCAAGCACCGTACGGCCAGGGCCAGGGCCCCGAGGGCTCCTACGACCCCGCCGGCAGCACCCAGATGTTCCGCGCCTTCGTCGACGAGGGCGCCCCGCAGCAGCAGCCGCAGGCCGTCGCCGCCTCCTCGGGCCCCCGGGTCGGCCTGATCGCGGGCGTGATCGCGGCCGTCGTGATCCTGGCGGGCGTCGCCTGGCTGGCGCTCGGCTGACCGCTCCGTACGCCCCCTGCGGGCCGGCTCCGCACCGCGCGGACCGGCCCGCTCCTCTTTTTACGGGGTGCCACGGACTTCTCTTCACGGGAAGTCGCGGACGGTACGGGCTCCTCCTTACGGGGGCGGCACGGTTTTCCCGGTCCCGCACGCTCCACGGCCCACGCGCTCGCGCCCGCGGCCCCACGGGCTCAAGCGGTCGCGGAGTCCGGTGACGGGGCGAGCAGCGCGGGCGCACGCAGGATCGGCCGGACCACCGGCAGCGCACGCTCGACGTGCGCCCGCTCGACCTCGCCGACCTCGACTCGGTACGGGCCTTCGCCGGACGGCGAGCGGCCCCCTCGCCGGCGTACCGCCGTCCGAGGGGGCCGTTCGAACAGGCCGTCGGGTGGGGGGTCAGTCGGAGATGAGGCCGTCCCGGAGCTGGGCCAGGGTGCGGGTGAGCAGGCGCGAGACGTGCATCTGGGAGATGCCGACCTCCTCGCCGATCTGCGACTGGGTCATGTTGGCGAAGAAGCGCAGCATGATGATCTGCCGCTCGCGGGGCGGCAGTTTGGCGAGCAGCGGCTTGAGCGACTCGCGGTACTCGACGCCTTCGAGGGCGGTGTCCTCGTAGCCGAGGCGGTCCGCGAGGGAGCCCTCGCCGCCGTCGTCCTCGGGCGAGGGGGAGTCGAGCGAGGAGGCGGTGTACGCGTTGCCGACGGCGAGGCCGTCGACCACGTCCTCCTCCGACACCCCCAGCACGGCGGCGAGTTCGGCGACGGTGGGGGAGCGGTCGAGCTTCTGGGCGAGCTCGTCGCCGGCCTTGGTGAGGGCGAGGCGCAGCTCCTGGAGCCGGCGCGGGACCCGCACCGACCACGAGGTGTCGCGGAAGAAGCGCTTGATCTCGCCGACGACCGTGGGCATCGCGAACGTCGGGAACTCCACGCCCCGTTCGCAGTCGAAGCGGTCGATCGCCTTGATCAGGCCGATGGTGCCGACCTGGACGATGTCCTCCATGGGCTCGTTGCGGGAGCGGAAGCGGGCGGCCGCGTACCGGACGAGGGGGAGGTTGAGCTCGATGAGGGTGTCGCGGACGTAGGTCCGCTCCGGGCTGTCGGCGGCTGCGCCCTCCGCGTCCAGGGCGCGCAGCCGCAGGAAGAGGGAGCGGGAGAGGGTGCGGGTGTCGAGGGCGCCGGTCGTGACGGGCATCGGCGGCGGCGCGGGCTCCGTGCTCTCGGGCGCCGTCGGCGCCGTCGTCTGCGTGGGCACGGGAACGACGGGAACGGGCGTGAGCGTGAGCACCTTGGAGCTGTCCAGTTCTGTGGACATGCCACCCCCTTGAGGTCGCGGACGGTCGCGGTGCCGCGACCATCTGAGGAACGCAGCCACCACCTGAATACCGGCGGCGGGGCTGCGGCAAACGCGGTTCCAGCAGAATGTCACATGTCGGCAACACGCTGTAGTGACTTGTCGACACAATGCCCGCGCATATCCGCAGGAAACAAGGGGTGTTCGGCATCCGGTGCGGTGGGGAACTGCTCCGAACCGGTCTACCCGTTCCGGTTACGCTTCGATCCTGTTTGCGGATCTCAATCGTGCGAAGCTCCGTGCGAGGAGCCTTGACACGTGCATCTGGGAGACGCCGAGTTCCTGGCTGATCTGAGACTGGGTCAAGTTGCTGTAGTAACGCAGCATCAGGATCCGCTGCTCCCTTTCGGGCAGTTGTACGAGAAGGTGCCGGACCAGGTCCCGGTGCTCCACCCCGGCGAGCGCGGGGTCCTCGTAGCCGAGCCGGTCGAGCAGCCCCGGAAGGCCGTCGCCCTCCTGCGCCGCCTCCAGGGAGGTGGCGTGGTACGAACGCCCGGCCTCGATGCAGGCGAGCACCTCGTCCTCCCCGATCCGCAGCCGCTCGGCGATCTCGGCGGTGGTGGGGGAGCGTCCATGAGCGGTCGTCAGGTCCTCGGTGGCGCCGTTGACCTGGACCCACAGCTCGTGCAGCCGGCGGGGCACGTGCACGGTCCGCACGTTGTCCCGGAAGTAGCGTTTGATCTCGCCGACGACGGTCGGCATGGCGAACGTCGGGAACTGCACGCCCCGGTCCGGGTCGAAGCGGTCGATGGCGTTGATCAGGCCGATGGTGCCGACCTGGACGACGTCCTCCATGGGCTCGTTGCGGGAGCGGAAGCGGGCCGCCGCGTAGCGGACGAGCGGCAGGTTGGCCTCGATGAGGGCCCCGCGCACCCGGTCGTGCTCGGGGGTGCCCGGCTCCAGCCCCTTGAGCTGGCCGAAGAGGACCTGGGTGAGGGCGCGGGTGTCGGCGCCGCGGGTGCTCTGGGGGCGCGCGCGGGGGGCCTCAGGGCCGCCTGCCTCGTGCTGGGGCGGGACTTGAGGTGCTGTACTGGCCGGCACGTTCACGCCACCCCTTCGGCTGGTCCTGCTGGTCGACTGGTGTCAACTACGGTCCACTCATCCGTCAAAAGCGGTCATAGCATCACAAGACATGTCCACTGTGTGCAAGCACCCCATAACTACGTGTTGAGGACGCGAGGGAGGGGAAGAGAGGGCCGAATGGGGGCCGGAAAGCGCGAGGCCCCCCGCCGTGACGGCGGGGGGCCTCGGTCGTGACCGGGGGTCAGAACGCGTAGTCGGCGATCACCCAGGTGGCGAACTCCCGCCACTGGGCGACACCCGCCTGGTGGGCGGGGTGCTCCAGATAGCGCTGGAGGGCGTCGGTGTCCTCGACGGCCGAATTGATGGCGAAGTCGTACGCGATCGGCCGGTCCGTGATGTTCCAGTCGCACTCCCAGAAGCGCAGCTCCGGGATCTGCTCGCCGAGTGCCCGGAACGCCTCGACGCCCGCGACGACGCGCGGCTCGTCACGGGCGACGCCGTCGTTGAGCTTGAAGAGGACCAGATGGCGGATCACGGAGGGCTCCTAATTGATGAGTTCGGTCATGAACTCGCCGACTCCCTGGGCGGCGCTGGAAATGCCCTCGAACCCTACCTGGACCAGATCCGCGGCCCGCGCCGGGGACGTGACGATCGTGTACAGAACAAAGACCACGATCGCGTACAGCGCGACCTTCTTCGCCTGCGCCATTTCCGCCCTCCCCTGTTCCCCCGCCGTACGACCGCGCCACTCTAACCGAGCCTTTACGGACCAAGGGCCCGGAGAACGGGGACTTCTGCCGTCCGCCGGAAGGGTGCCGTGCGCGCAGTATGGATGTCGAGCCCGGAGGACCTGGCAGGAATCCGAAGGGCTCCGGAACCGGCCCGCACTGCGGGGTCCGCGCCGCGAGGCTTCCCCGACGGCGGCGCGGACTTGAGGGCCCGGTTCTCACCGGGGGGAGCGGCTTGTCCCCCCGATGCCGCTCCCCCCGACCGACGTCACCTGCCGGAAGGCCCCGTACACCGGTTCCGCGCACCGGTTCCGTACAGCGCCTCCGTACACGCCGAAGGGCCCGGTTCTGATGAACCGGGCCCTTCGATCGAAGCGGTAGCGGAGGGATTTGAACCCTCGGTGAGTTTCCCCACACTCGCTTTCGAGGCGAGCTCCTTCGGCCGCTCGGACACGCTACCGAGAGAGAGCTTAGCCGAAACTCGCGCTGCGATGAAATCCGTATCCCGCCGCAGGTCGGAGGGGGGGGCGGGCCCGTCGGCGAGCGCGTCAGCGGTCGCGGAAGAAGGCCGTCAGCTGCCGGGCGCACTCCTCGCCGAGCACGCCGTGGACGACCTCGGGGCGGTGGTTGAGCCGCCGGTCCCGCACGAGGTCCCAGAGCGAGCCCGCCGCGCCCGCCTTCTCGTCCGGGGCCCCGAACACCACCCGCTCCACCCGGGACTGGACCAGGGCGCCCGCGCACATCACGCACGGCTCCAGGGTCACGACCAGCGTGCAGCCCGTCAGGCGCCACTCCCCGGTCGCCGCGGCCGCCCGGCGCAGGGCGAGCACCTCGGCGTGCGCGGTGGGGTCGCCGGTCGCCTCCCGCTCGTTGTGCGCCCGTGCGAGGACCTCCCCGTCCGGGCCGAGCACGACCGCGCCGACCGGTACGTCACCGGCCGGCCCGGCCGCGTCCGCCTCGTCGAGGGCGAGCCGCATGGCGTCCCGCCAGGGGTCCCGCAGGGGATCCGGTACGGGGTCGGGGTTCGGGCCGGGACCGGAGCCGGTCCCGGGAACAGGTACCGCGGGGGCCACTAGCGGACGGCCTCCAGGACCTCGCCGGCGCCCAGCGCGTCCGCGATCTCCGCGAGCGCGTCGGTCTCCAGGGCGAGCAGTTCGGCCGGCGGCAGGCCGAGGTCCGCGAGGATCAGCCGGTCGCCCACCGGGGCGGCCGGGACGGCCTCGGCGGCCACGGAGCCCGCCTCGTCGTCCTCGTCCCCGTCGGCGTCGAGCGGTTCCCCGTCCTCCGTGCCGTCCAGGTCCAGCGACTCCAGCTCGTCGGCCAGGTCGTCCAGATCGTCACCGAGGATCTCCCGGGTGAGCATCTCCCCGTACGAGGAACGCGCCGCGGCCGCCCCGTCCGAGACGTAGATGCGGGGGTCCTCCTCCCCTTCGATCCGGACGAGTCCGAACCACGCGTCCTCCTGCTCGATGAAGACGATCACCGTGTCGTCGTCCGAGGCGTCGCGGGCCAGCTCGACCAGATCCGACAGGGTCTCCACGTCGTCGAGCTCCGTGTCGCTCGCTTCCCACCCGTCTTCGGTGCGCGCGAGCAGTGCGGCGAAGTACACCTGACTCTCTCCCACTGATCAGAGGTGTGACGTTCCGGTGGCGCGGTCCTGAGCCCCGCCCCCTCGGCATCGTGACAGAAACGGCGCCCGCAGGAGAGGTCTTCGGCTCTTGCGTCGTGCATCAGTCTGAACGTCCCCGCTATCGGGCGGGCGCGCGACCCCGGCGCACTCGGGGGGCGCACGGCCGGGCCCGGCCGGTCGCCGCTGGTCCGGGCACGTTTCCGCCGGTCGTACGGCATCCGGCGGGACGCACCCGTACCACCGGCCCCGGAGGCCTCCCGGGCCCCGGCGCGTCCCCGCGCCCCCCGGGTCCCACCAGAGGGAGGTCCGCGCCCTCGCCGGCGGAAGGTCCGCGCCCTCACCAGAGGGAGGTTTGCGTCCTCGCCGGCGGAAGATCCACGTCCTCACCAGCGGAAGGTCCTCATCCGCATCGCCTGTCGCATCCGGGCGGCCCGGGCGCGCCGGGGTTGCACGCGTTCGCGCAGCGCCTTCGCCTCGTGCAGCTCGCGGAGGAACTGGGCGCGGCGCCTGCGCCGCTCCGCGTCGGTCTCCGTCACCGGGCTCCGGGCCGCCCCCTCGGCGGGTCCCTCGGCCGGTCCTTCCAGGTCGGACATCTGCCACACCACCCCATCACCGGGTCCGTGTGCCCCCACCTTCCCCCAGTGGCGCGGATCGACGCCAGTGCGGGGCGGGCTACTGTTGAGTCATGCGTCTCCACGTCGTCGACCACCCCCTGGTCGCCCACAAGCTCACCACCCTGCGCGACAAGCGCACGGACTCCGCGACCTTCC
Organism: Streptomyces bikiniensis; assembly: GCF_000716625.1. Taxonomy (NCBI): domain Bacteria; kingdom Bacillati; phylum Actinomycetota; class Actinomycetes; order Kitasatosporales; family Streptomycetaceae; genus Streptomyces; species Streptomyces bikiniensis. Next base: position 89,116 of record NZ_JNXJ01000003.1, read on the forward strand.
GGCGTCTCGCCGACGAGCTGGTCACCCTGCTCGCCTACGAGGCCACCCGGGACGTGCGGACCGAGCAGGTCGACATCGAGACCCCGGTCACGACCACGACCGGTGTGAAGCTGTCGCACCCGCGTCCGCTGGTGGTCCCGATCCTGCGCGCGGGACTCGGCATGCTCGACGGCATGGTCCGGCTGCTCCCGACCGCCGAGGTCGGCTTCCTGGGCATGATCCGCAACGAGGAGACGCTGGAGGCGTCGACCTACGCCACGCGGATGCCGGAGGACCTCTCGGGCCGCCAGGTGTACGTCCTGGACCCGATGCTGGCGACCGGCGGCACGCTGGTCGCGGCGATCCGGGAGCTGATCGAGCGCGGCGCGGACGACGTGACCGCGGTGGTGCTCCTCGCCGCCCCGGAGGGCGTCGAGGTCATGGAGCGCGAGCTGGCGGGCACCCCCGTCACCGTCGTGACGGCCTCGGTCGACGAGCGCCTCAACGAGAACGGCTACATCGTCCCGGGCCTGGGCGACGCGGGCGACCGCATGTACGGCTCGGCCGAGTAGGCCCTCAGCACTTCCCGGTCGGAGCGGGCGCGGGCCTGGTCAGGGCGACCAGGGCCGCGTCCGCCGTCGTCTTCGGGGACAGGTTCTTGAAGGCGGTCCCGATGATCAGGTCCACGTCCGCCGTCGCCCGCGTGTCCGTCCTGGTCGTGGCGCCCGCGAGCTGGGTGCCGAGGACCGGGAAGGCGCCCTTGGCGGCGGCGGGCGCGCCGAGGAGCAGTCCGGCGCCCGGGACCTTCTTGTCGTAGGCGGCGGGCGCGTTCCCGATCTTGCCCACCTTGAAGCCGCGTTTCGCCAGCTCGTCGGCCGTCGTCTTGGCGAGGCCGCTGCGCGGGGTCGCGTTGTAGACGTTGACCGTGATCTGCGCGGGCTTGGGCAGGGCCGCGGCGGCCGGTGCGGTCGGGGCGGGGGCGGGTTTGCAGTCGGTCCGCTTACCGGCCGCCGCCTTCGTGCCCGCGTCGCCGGAGAACACGTCGACGAGTTGCAGCGTGCCCCAGCCGGCCGCGCCGAGCACGACCACGGCGGCGGTGGCCGCGAGGACGATCCTGCGCCGGCGGTGGGGGCGGCGCATGCGCGGGTAGACGTCCCCCGTGATGCGGTACTTTCCGCCCATGCCGGGGGGAGTGAGCATGCTCATGAACGCAGCGTAATGCCGCCCGTGGGCGATGCCTACTTGATGATCATGTGATCGCGTCCGGATGGGGCGCAACTGACCCCGAAAGGGTCAGCGACCACCCTTCCGGGCGACCGCCCACCGGCCCGGGGAGGGCCGTCAGTCCAGTTCGAGGACGCGGGCGTGCAGCACCTGGCGCTGCTGGAGCGCCGCGCGGACGGCGCGGTGCAGTCCGTCCTCGAGGTAGAGGTCGCCCTGCCACTTCACGACGTGCGCGAAGAGGTCGCCGTAGAAGGTGGAGTCCTCCGCGAGCAGGGTCTCCAGGTCCAGCTGGCCCTTGGTGGTGACCAGCTGGTCGAGGCGGACCGGGCGCGGGGCGACGTCCGCCCACTGCCGGGTGCTTTCCCGGCCGTGGTCGGGATACGGCTTTCCGTTTCCGATGCGCTTGAAGATCACACGGAAAGCCTACCGGGCGAGCGGCTCCCGGCGCAGCCACGCGCGCCCGGTGGGATGCCTGGGCAAAAGGTGACCAACCGGGAACCGGGTGCTGTCGTGGGTGTGAACGAGCCGCCGTCGGCCCCGGCCGGGGGTCCCTCGACGGCCCCGCGCCCGCCCGCCCGCTGTCACCCGGACGGGCTGCCGGGAGGGACGACCCACGGGCGGAACGGGGCGGGGGCCCTCCTCCGGCGACCCGCGACGGTCTGCCGGAGGAGGGCCCCCGAGGGCCGGCCGGCGCCGCCTACTCGGTGACCTCGTGGTGGTCGTCGTGCAGGCCGCCGCCGCTGCCCGCGTCGCCGGTGGTCGGGACGGAGACGACCGGCTTGCGGAGCGAGGAGATGTCGTGGGCGTAGGTGCCCACGGCGTTGGCGATGACGTCGATGTTGATGTCGAACGCCTTCATGTTGACGTTGCTGAGGTCGTCGCCCTTGGCGTGGTAGTTCACGTCGTACGCGACGCCCGCCTGGCCGCCGAACTTGGCCGCCTGGCCCGCGGTCTTGATGCCCTCGGCGCCGGTGAAGGTGCCGCCGGAGGGGATGCCGACCTCGATGAACGGGCCGTAGTCGGAGCGGCCGGTGAAGTCGGTGCCCTCGTGCGGGTGCCCGTTCTTGTCGAGGAACTCGTTGATGTCCCGCTCCAGCTGGGCCGAGCCCGCGGGGCCCGCGCCCGCGCCGACGCCGTCCGAGTCGTCGCCGTCGTACACGAACAGGCCGTAGTTCGGCGAGGCGATCATGTCGAAGTTGAGGTAGAGCTTGATCTCCTTCTTGTCGAGCTCCGTGAGGTTCTTCACGTGGTGCTCGGAGCCGAGGAGGCCGTTCTCCTCCGCCGACCACCAGGCGAAGCGGACCTTGTTGCGGACCTTGTCCTTCGACGCGGCCAGCTTCAGGGCGGCCTGGAGGAGGCCGGCGGAGCCGGAGCCGTTGTCGTTGATGCCGGGACCGGCGGTGACGGAGTCGAGGTGGGACCCGAGCACCACGGTGTTGGCGGCGTTGCCGCCCTTGGTCTCCGCGATGACGTTGTTGGTGGAACGTATCTGCTGGAGCTGGCGGATCTCCAGGGAGAGGGTGACCGGGCCCTTGGCGAGGTCGGCGGCGAGCGCCTTCCCCTCGGCCAGGGTGATGCCGCCGGTGGGGATCTTCCCGGAGGCCGCGTCCCCGAGGGTGCCGGAGAGGACGCCGTCGGCGTTGTTGTAGATGACGGCGGCGACGGCGCCGGCGGCGGCGGCGTTCTGCTGCTTGACGGCGAAGGCGCAGCCGCCGCGCTGGATGAGCGCGATCTTGCCGGTGAAGGCGCCGGCGGCGAAGTCGCCCGGCTCGCAGCCGGTGGTGGCGTCGGCGTCGACCGGCACGGCCACGAGGTCGGCCTTGACGCCGCCGACCGGGGTGGACTTGGTGTACGTCATGGCCTTGATGTCGAACGCGCGGGGCGCGGGCGAGACGACGGAGGCCTTCTCGGCCAGCGTCTCCGTGTACTCGAAGTCGAACTTCTCGTACCAGACCTGGTAGCCGGCCTTCTTGAGCTGCGTGTACACGTACGCCGCCGAGGCGTCGTGCCCGAGCGAACCGGCCGCGCGGTGGCCGCCGGCCGAGTCGGCTATCGCCTGGAACTTCTGCAGGTGCTTGTAGGCGTCCTTGGCGGTGGTGTCGCGGACCAGCTTCTTCGCCAGCTTGGCGGCATCGCGGGCGGGTGCGGCCGTGGGGTCCTGTCCCGCGGTGGCGGGGGAAGAGAGGACCAGCGGGGCGGCGAGGGCGGCGGCGGCGAGGATGGCCGCGGCTCGGCGCTGGGATGCGTTCACAGAAGTCCTTCCCGGTACGGACGAGGTTGAGGGGAAGTTAGCGATCTCGGGGGCGTTCTGTGAACAGATCCGCCACAATTCCTGCCGGGTCGAACAGGATTGACATCTGGAATTCTCAATTCCCTTACGGGTCGACCGCTTTCGTCGCTTTTGCGCATCCGGCGGCCTATCGGCCCCTCAGCCGCACCGACGGGTCCTCGCACCACTCCAGGACCGAGGGCCAGTCCCCGTACCCGTCGGCGGGGGTGAGGTGTTCGCCGCCCGGTACGCGGTCGGTGTCGAGGCCGAGCGGGCGGCCGTAGTGCAGGTCGGCGCCCTCGGGGCAGTACGGATCGCCGTCCCCGTACACGAGGCGCGCCGCGAGGCCCGTCTCCGTGAGGTCGAGGCCGTCGGCGAAGGCGGCGATCTCGGGGATCGAGGCGGTCACGGGCGGCGAGGGCGGTGCGACGAGCAGCACCCGGTCCGCGTCCGGCCTGCGGTCCCCGGCCCGCAGCCACAGCAGGACGGACAGGCTGTGCGCGAGGACCACGAACTCGCCGTCGGCGGGTCGCTTCCCGTGCTCCTCCAGGGCGTCGAGCCACTCCGCGAGGACGGGCGCGTCCGGCGAGGGCAGCTGCGGGTAGCGGACCTCGTGCCCGCGCTCCCGCAGCCGCCCGGCGAGCCAGTGCTGCCAGTGGCCGGGCGGCCGGTGGTTCTGGAAGCCGTGCAGGATCAGGAAGGTCTTGGCGGCGGTGTCGTTCTCGGTCGTCATGGCGTGATCGTGCGTTCCGGGAGCCCCTGAGGTCCAGATAGCTTCCGGGGTGTGGACGGTCTGGTGGAGTTCGGGGCGGCGCTGGAGGGGGTGCGGGTCGTCGGTCTGGGCGAGTCCACGCACGGGACCGCGGAGTTCTTCCGCCTCAAGCACCGCCTGTTCGAGCACCTGGTGACCGAGCACGGCTTCCGTACGCTCGCGATGGAGGCGAGCGCCTCGGCGGGGCCCGCGGTGGACGCGTACGTCGGGGAGGGCGCCGGCGACGCGGCGACGGCCCTGGCCGGGCTCGGCTTCTGGACCTGGCGGACGCGGGAGGTCCTGGACCTCCTGGAGTGGATGCGCTCCTACAACCGGGGGCGGCCCCGCACGGACCGGATCGGCTTCACGGGGATCGACCCGCAGCGGTGCGGGGCGTCGGTGGCGCACTTCGGCCCGGAGCGCGCGGGGGCCCTGTCCGTACTGGCGGAGGCCCGGCCGGGCGGGCTCCCGGAACGGAGGGCGGAGCTCCTCGCGGCGGCGGAGGCGCTGGAAGCGGGAGTGACGCGGGAAGCGGCGCAGGGGACCTCCGGCGAGGAGGACCGGCGGCACGCCCGCATCCTGGCGCGGGCGGCGGACGTGGCCACGTCCGAGTCCGGCGAGCGGCTGTGGCGGGCCAGGGACGGCCACATGGCGGACGCGGTCGACGAGGCCGTGGCGGCGTCCGGCGGCGCCGGGGTCGCGGTGTGGGCGCACAACGGCCACGTGGGCGTCCGGGGCGCGGCGCTCGGCGCCCGGCTGCGGGAGCGGTACGGACCCGCGTACTACGCGCTCGGCCTCTTCTTCGGCGAGGGCGCCTTCCGGGCCCGGCGGATGTGGCCGGGACCGTGGGGACCGCGCCCGAAGCGGCCGCCGCGGGTGGCGGTGAACCGGATCGGCCCGGCGGGCCCCGGCACCCTGGAGGCGCTGCTCGCGGCCCGCGCGCCGGGCGCTCCGGAGGCGCGGCTGCTCGATCTGCGCTCCCGGGCGGACGAGGAGTGGACGCGGCGGACGTACCGGGCGCGCACGCACGGGGCGTACGTGGCGCGGGTCCTCTACCGCCTGACCACGATGCCGGTGGTGCCGGGCGAGGAGTACGACGGCCTGGCGTACGTACCGGTCTCGACCCCGTCGCGCCCGCTCTGAGGCCCCTGGTCAGGAGTTCTCGCGCAGGGTGAGGAGTTCCCGTACGCCCGCCTTGAGGCGCTCGCCCGAGAGCTCCTGCTCGACGGCCAGGTGGTGCATGACGTCGGGGGAGAAGGGCGCGAGCAGCAGGTGCGCGAGGAGCGCGCCGTCCGAGCCCGGCCTGAGCTGCCCGACGAGCAGGGCGACGTGGGTGTGCATCAGCCGGTACGCGCCGCTGTGGTACCGGGCGCGGGGCGCGGCGGAGTGCGCGGCGAGCAGGATCTCGCGCTGCTCGGCGACCCGGTCGACCAGGGCGTCGAGGAAGGCGTCGAGCCGCTCGGCGGTCGGGGCGCCGGGCCCGAGCGGCGGCGGGCCGCTCATGTACGCCTCCTGGAACCGGCGCTCGCGGTCGTCGAGGAGCGCCCACAGGAGCTGGGAGACGTCGCCGAAGCGGCGGTAGACGGTGCCGACGCCGATGCCGCTGGCGTGGGCGACCTGGTTCATGGTGACGGCGTCGGGACCCCGCTCGGCGACGATCCGGGCGGCCGCGTCGAGGATCCTGCGCCGGTTGCGGGCCGCGTCGGCGCGCTCGGGGGCGGGGGCGTCGAGGGTGGGGAGCAGGCCGGACACGGGCGCCACCGCCCGCTCCTCGCGCTCTCCGGCCCGCGGGTTCTCGGTGCTCATCTCTGCGGACTCCTGCCCTTCTGCCCTTGCGTGCGTACGTGCCTGCCTGCCTGCCTGCGTGCGTGCCTGCGTACCTGCCTGCGTGCCTGCGTGCGTCCCTGCCCCTGGGATCGAGCATACCTGCCCCCCTTGCAAAACGGATTCCTATCCGATTAGCCTCGCCCAAGGAAGCGGATAGCGATCCGCTTCCTCCGGGCGGCCTGTTCCCGACCGGCCGGACGCGGGAAAACCGTCGCGCAGCGATCGAAAAAGCGATCGAAGAAGCAATCGAGAACGTGATCGAGGAGAGTCCGTCATGTCCGTCAAGGTCGCCGTCATCCACTACTCGGCCACGGGTACCGTCCACCGCCTCGCCCGGGCGATCGCCGAGGGCGCGGAGAAAGCGGGCGCCGAAGTGCGCCTGCGCCGGGTCCCCGAACTCGCCCCCGACGCCGCGATCGACGCGAACCCGGCCTGGCGCGCCCACGTGGACGCCACCGGCGACGTGGAGGTCGCCACGCTGGAGGACCTGGAGTGGGCGGACGCGTACGCCCTCGGCTCCCCGACCCGCTTCGGGAACGTGGCCGCGCAGCTCAAGCAGTACATCGACACGTCGGGCGGCCTGTGGCAGCGGGGCGTCATGGCCGACAAGCCCGCGACCGCCTTCACCAGCGCCCACAACGTCCACGGCGGCAACGAGTCGACGCTGCTCGCCCTCTACAACACCTTCCACCACTGGGGCTCGGTCATCGTCTCGCCCGGCTTCACCGACCCGTCGGTGTACGCGGCGGGCGGCAACCCCTACGGCACCGCCCACCCGGGCGCCCACGGCGCCCCCGCCGAACACACCCTCGCCGCCGCCCGCTACCAGGGCGAACGCCTCACCCGCATCACAAAGCGCCTGAAGGGCCTGGCGGACGCCTGAGGTTCCCCGGCGCCCGGCGGGGGATCACGCCAGGGACAGGAACAACTTCTCCAGCCGGGCCCGCATCGCGTCGCGGTCCTCGCCGTTCTCGCGGCCGCCCTCGACGTCGGTCAGGCACTGCTGGAGACCGGTCGCGATGATCGCGAAGCCGGCCCGGTCGAGGGCGCGGGAGGCGGCGGCGAGCTGGGTCACGACCTCCTCGCAGTCCCGGCCCTCCTCGATCATCCGGATCACCCCGGAGATCTGGCCCTGTGCCCGGCGCAGCCGGTTCAGTACGGCCTTGAGCTCCGCGCCCGCGAGATCGAGTTCCACGACGTCTCCTCAACAGATACCCCGGGGGGTGATGTACTCCCCGGCCCGGGGCCCCGTCCTCGTCAAGGATGACATTCGAAGAAGCGAACCGACGGCCGACGTCTCCCGACCGGCCTCCCACCCCGGCCCCTCCGACTCCTTCGACCACCCGGCCCGCCGGTCTCCCTCCCGCCCGGAACTCGGCCGATGCCGGCGGGTTCGGCCGGTGCCGGCGGGTTAAGCCGACGCCGACGGGTTCGGCCGACGCCGGCTGGCTCAGCCGATGCCGACGGGTTCGGCCGGTGCCGGCGGGCTCAGCCGACGCCGACGGGTTCGGCCGCCTGCCGCGTCCGGGCGGGGCGTCGCTGCTCGAACTGCCCCAGGTGGGTGACGACCGACCCGTAGAAACGGTCGACGGCGTGGTCGACGCTGCGGATGAACCCCGTCTCCGCGCTCCCCCGCCCGCTGCCCATCCCCTTGAAGAGCGAGAGGCGGAAACCGGTGATGGCGGCGCCGTCTCCGGGCAGCAGGTCGCCCGGCTCCGGCCGCAGCCGCTCCAGCGTTCCGCGCGGCCCGTTCCGCCCGTCGAGCAGGGTCTCCACGTGGAGGTCGGCCGGGGCCTCCTCCAGGACCCGCAGGAGGCGCTTCGCGACCGAGAGCGGATAGGCGCCGTCCGGGGCGGGCACGTCCATGGACGTGCGGATCTTGCCGGTACGGATCGGCCGTGACGGACAGGATGCTCCGCGCGCCGTCGACCCGTACCTCCGCGGACAGCTTCCCCTCCTCGCAGAGCCGGTCGGCCAGCTCGGCGCGGCGGGACTCCGGGTCGGTGCCGCGCCGGGCCCGCTGCACGGGCAGCGCCTTCTGCCCCAGCTCGCCGCCGAGCCGCAGGCAGACCTGGCGGATCGGGCGCTCCCAGCTCTCCACGACCTCCACCGCGCGCGGGTCGCCCTGGCACAGGGTCTCGGTGTCGATGCCGTCGCGCACGGGAACCCAGGCCGGTCCCATGTTCTGGAAGCCGTGGCAGCCGGAGTTCTCGTGCTGGAGGTAGTGGAGCAGCTCCTGGAGGAGCCAGGCGTGCGCCGCGTTCCCGACGCCCTCGTGCCGGATCAGCATCTGGGCCTGGTGGGCGACCTCCGCCCACGAGAGGTGCCACAGCGACACCTTGTGCTTGCGCCGCCCGTCCGTCTTGACCGTGACGAGGGGGCTGCCCTCCAGGGCCACGTCGTTGGACAGGGTGATGACGGCCTCGTACCCGCGCCGCGCGGCGATGTCCATGTAGTTCTGGACCTGCTCGGACCTGAGCGGGTTGCCGTTGGTCTTGGTCTCGACGAGCGCGGTCCAGAGCTTCCCGGCCCGTTCCGTGCGGATGACGCCGTCCGGGCGCTTCGGGCTCTCCCCGTGGGGAGCGACACCTCGGTGAACGTCTGCATGCGGCCCGCGGGCGCCCCGAACCCGGCGGTGAGGCGCCGGCCGAACTCCGGGACCTCCGCCATCACGGAGAGCAGCACCGACGTGGCGCGCACCTCGCGTTCCCGGTCGCTCTTGTAGGAGGGCACGGGGAAGAGCCGGGCGGGCCTCCAGGAGTCGTTCTCCGCCAGTGACTTCTTCGGCGCCCTCGGGATCGTGACCTTCTTCTTGGCCGTACGGGTACCACGACGCCGACCGGAGGCCGGGGCGGTGCCGCCGGCCGGGGCGGTACCGGGGGCCGGAACCGACGCGGCATCCGTACCGACGCCGACGCCGACGCCGACGCCGACGCCGACACCGAGGGCGGGGGCTGGGACCCGCTGCACCGGGATCGCGACGGCGGTCTCTTCAACCCCCGTACCACCGATGCCTTCCCCGGCCGTGCCGCGGCCCTCCCCGGACTCGGCTTCGACCTCGGCCTCGGTCTCGGTCTCGACCTCGGCCTCGACCTCGACGGTGATGCCGAAGTCGGTGGCGAGCCCGGCGAGCCCGGTCTCGTACCCCTGGCCCACGGCGCGGAACTTCCACTCCTCGTTCCGCCGGTAGAGCTCGCCGAAGATGAAGGCCGTCTCGACCGTGGCGTCCGTGATGGAGAAGCCGAGCAGCGGCTCGCCCGACCCGTCCGTGAGCGTCAGGCGCAGGTCGTCCAGGTCGCCGAAGCGGGCGCCGCCGTCCCGGCTCGCCGCCACCACGATCCTGACGACGTCCTCGGGGATCGCCGTGAGGTCCAGGCTGATCCGGTCCTCGCTGCCGTTCTCCGTCGGGACCTTGCCGAGGAGCTGCACGCTGCCGTCCTCGGCGGCGGGACGGTTGTAGAAGTCGGCGTCGCCGCGCACCTTGCCGTCGCCGTCGAGGAGCAGCAGCGAGACGTCGGCGTCGCCGTCGCCCGCCGCACTGCTCCAGCTCAGCCCGACGACGACCGCGCCGGTGAGGCCCGCCCCGTCCCATCCCGGGATCAATCCGGACTCGGCCCGCCCTCGTCCACCGGCCGGACGACCACCGGGTACACGGGGGAGCCCTCCGGGGCCGGACAGCGGGCCACCTGCGCGGCGATCTCGGTCACGCGCTCCAGGGAGGCGCACTCCAGGAGCCAGTAACCGGCGACGACGCCCTCGGCCGTCGCGTACGGGTCGTCCGTGACGACCGCATTCCCGGTGTCGTCCACCGTCACGAAGCGGGTCGTGGACGGGGCGGCGAGCCCCTGGGCGTCGAGCATCTCGCCGCTCGCGGTGAGCTCCTCGTTGATCGCGTTCATGTGGTCGAACATCGCCTGCGTCCCCGCCCGGTCCCAGCCGGGGCTGTCGGCGGACCCCTGCCCCGCCATCGCCTCGTAGTCGGCCTGGGACCCCTGGACCATCACCAGGTACTTCATGAAGCCCTCCTCGTTCGACGCGCGCCCGCGCGCCCGCGTATCCGGGCGCGGCACGCGACGCCCCGCCCTCTCCGCAGCACAGCCGGAGCCGGGCCGCCGCGCCCGACACCGCGCGGACGCACACCCGAAAAACGGGAGAAATCACCCGGCCGCCTCATGATGCAGGCGTGAACGCATTCACCTTCTCCGCCGCCTTCATCACCTTCTTCTCCGTCGTCGGCCCGCCGAAGGTGCTCCTCTCCTTCGCGGGCCTCGCCCAGGTCCACCCGGCCGACCAGCTGCGGAAGATCGCCCTCATCTCCTCGGCCGCGGCCGTCCTCGTCGGCATCCTCGCCGGCGTCACGGCCCCCTGGCTGCTCGACCTCTTCCACATCAGCACCCCCGCCCTCCAACTGGCGGGCGGCCTCATCTTCTTCCTCTACGCGGTCGGTCTCGTCCTCGGCGTGCACCTCGGCTCGGACGGCCCCCACCAGGACGCCCCCGACCTGGTCAGCGGGGTGCGCGAACTGCTCATGCCGTACGTGGTGAGTCCGCTCGCCCTGACGGCGGTGCTCATCGAGGCGGCGGCCCGCTCCGGATTCAGCTGGCGTTCGACGGTGGTCGGGGCGTACGTGGCGGTCATCGCCCTCGACCTGGTCTGCGTCCTGCTCCTGACCCGGGTCCTGCTCCACACCCACCACGCCACGATCGAACTCCTCGGCCGCCTCCTGGGCCTCCTGCTCGCCGCCGTCGGCGTCGACCTGGTCCTCGACGGCCTCTCGGACCTGGGGGTCCCGGGCCTGGACGCCCGACACTAGGAAGCGCACGGGAGGAAAGACCGGACTCCCCACCCCCACCCTCCCCGAGAGCCGACAAACTGATCGGCGACAGAGGTGCGGGCGCAGAGGGCGGAGCGTCCGCGGCGATGGGCGGCGACGGCGTCCGCGGAAGCGGCAGTACGGGGCTCCCCGTACGGCCCCGAAACCGCGCGCCGGACAGGCGGACCGGGGCGGACGAAAAGGGACGGGGAGGAGCAGCAGCCCGGAACCGGCCTGACCAGGGGTGAGCGCGCAGAGTGCCGTCGTCCCACCGTACGGTCTCGTGGAACTCGCCCGGGCCCCGGACCGAACCGTGCTCGACGACCTGCCCGACCCGAGGGAAGCCATCGGCCTCCAGGACCTTCCGGACGCGGGCCCAGCAGACTTCAATCCCGTCGGATGTGCTCGGGATCGATGTGCCGTCGCACCATGGGCACGGAGGCGAGCGCGGCCGCGACCACCACCCCCAGCGCACAGGCGAACAGCAGGGGCAGCCCCTCCCAGTCCCAGTGCACGGCCCCGCCCCCGGTGATCAGATAACTGGACTCGGCAAGCCACCCGGCCACGATCGCCGCCCCCAGCCCCACCACCAACGGCAACACCACCTGAACCACCTGCACCGCCCGCAATGTCCCGGCCCGCGCCCCCAACAACGCGAGCGCAGTCACCTGCCCCCGCCGCTCCATGGCCCGATCAGCCACGGACACGACGAACGCAGCCACCCCGATCACCAACCCGAGCACCATCCCGACGACGAGCAGACTCCGAATCACGGTCAACTGCGCAAGCGAGTCGATCACAATCCCCACGGGCTCCACAGACGCGGTCGGAGCAACGGCCCCGATGCCGTCAAGGACGGAGCGGACGGTGGCGGGGTCGGACGAGCTGACCAGGACAAGGTTGGCATTTTCGACATGAGTTCCTCGGGGAAGCAATGAGGGCGGGATGAGGAGGCTTGGACCGTTGACTTCGGAGGGGTCGTAAAACTGAGCGGCGACAGTGGCTCCAGGTACGGTGATTCCCACCTTTCGCCCATCGCTCAATAGGAATGGAAAAGTAATTCCAGGCTGGGCGTCCTCATCGAAAAGGAAGTCCGGGTCCTTGAGAAGCATTACTTTGTTATCGATGCATCCGCGAATGGACTTGCTGAAGGCTGCCACCTGGGAGCACGTGGCGACGATACCTCCCACACGCGGCCGGTCCTCCTCGATGTTTCCATCCCACGAGTCGACAGACAGCGCATGGGCATTCACTCCGTCCAGATTGGTGAGCTGTAAGTGCTGTTGGGGGCTCAACTCGGAAAGGGAAATCCTATACTCCTGGACGGGGGCTGTCCGCCGACTCACCTGATCCAACTCGATGAGGACGCCCTGAGTAAGCGAGGCGCCGAACAGGAGCAGTACGAGCCCTGTGACTACTCGCAGCGCACTTCCTGGATCGACCTCTGTCCGACGCATGGCCAGCGTCAACGCCAGGGATTTCGATGCCGAAGCAAGACGTTGCGAGATCCATGCCGTGATCGGCGCCAAGCCGAGTGCAAGCCCTGCGCCAGTCATCAGGACAGCGCCAGGAACCAGTACGGCACTCGCGGGCCCACCCGACGGATCTCGCCCCATCGCACTGAGCATGCAATAGCCACCGATGACCCCGAGGCCCGGAACAAGGAGCAGCGTCCCGTATTTCTTGGGGGGCTTGCGCTCCCCGGTACGCCGCACATTGATGGGTGACAACGCGGCTTGCTCCGCACCGACCCGGCTCACGATCGCTGCGAGGGCCGGACAACCCAACAGACACACAACCAATGTGGTCGCCTCGGGCCGTCCGTCCGCCGGATACCAGTGCAGTCCGGGCAGGCCGACGCGGGCCATGGCTTCGTTTACTGCGAGATACCCCAGAAGTCCCAGGACAGCCCCGAGGAACGCAGCCGCCACGCTCTCCCCGGCATTGACCCGCAGCGTGTCCTTCCTGCTGAGTCCGACGAGTCGGAGCGCGGCGAGGCGGCGCGCACGGGACTCGCTGGACAGCCGTGCGCAGACGGAAAGGAAGATGACGAGGGGGAGCAGCACGATGCACCCGAGGGTGAACCGCAGGATGTCGAGGGTCGAGGGGTCGATGAGCTCATGCTCTGTGTACGAAGACCCGAAGCGGCCCAACGGCCTTGCATCACTGAGCTCGGTGGGAGGCACACCGATGTAGGCGTACAGGTCGTCAGGCCCACTCAGCCCCGCCGGTGCGATGGTGCCGATCACACGCCCGGGTACAAGCCCCGCAGCAGGAGGGTTGGCCACCAGGACCTCTGCCAGCTTCGGCGAGACGATCGCTTCTCCCGTGCGAGGAAGTTCCTTCACTCCGGGAGGAGCGGGCACGGGGCCGGTCCCCGTACGTCCGATGAAAACCCGACGCAGGCGCTGTGAGCCGTAGGGGTCCAGAAATTCCTGGTAAACGGCGTTCTTGTTGTTTCCCGGGTGCACGGTTCGAGCTGTCACGCGGGCGTCATTGGCAGCGATGATCGTGGGAATGGTGAGGGTGGCGGCGAGACAACCCACCCCGAGCGCCGCCCCGAGCGACATCAGCAGAAAACGGATCCGCCCCCTGCGCCCACTGCCCCACAGCAGGCGCATCCCGAGGAGGAACGGGTTCACACCGCCACCCGCTGTGCCAGAACCCCGTCCGTCATCGTGTACTGCGTGTCGGCCTTCGCGGCGACATCGGCGTCATGCGTGACGATGACCACCGCGGTCTTCTGCCTCCGCGCGAGCCGAAGGAATTCATCCAGCACGGCGGCCGCGTTGACGCTGTCGAGCGCCCCGGTCGGTTCGTCCGCGAACACCACGTCCGGCCGGTGCACCAGCGCCCGGGCAACCGCCACACGCTGACTCTGCCCACCCGACAGCTTCGAGGTCCTGCGCCGCACCAGGTCGCTCATCCCGAGCCGCTTCAACACCTGGCCGGCCATCGCGTGGGCATGATCCTTGCTGATCCCGGCGAGCCGGAGAGGAAGCGCCGCGTTCTCCTCTACGGTCAGCTCCGGCAGTAATTCCCCGTACTGGAAGACGAAGCCCAACCGCGTACGCCGCAACGCGCTGAGCTCCCCGTCGGGCAGGCAGGACAGCCGCTCCCCGTCGAAGGTCACCGCCCCGTTGGTGGGCGGCAGGACTCCGGCGAGGCAGTACAGCAGCGACGACTTTCCCGACCCGCTGCTGCCCATGATGGCGGCCACTTCGCCGCGCTGGAGCGTGAAATCGGCACCGATGACAGCCTGCTGGGTACCGTAGAAGAGATCCACGCCTTCGGCGCGGAGAATGACGTCCATTGTTATGCGTGCTCCTAATTGGCGCGGGAACCGCTGTAGCGCGGCTCCCGTCGAGTCCGGTTGGCCTGTCAGGGACGTTCGAAAGGCCTGGTAAAGGAGCAGTTGTCAGGGCGGAGGGAACCGCGGTTCTGGCACACGCGGACTTCGGCCGTCCTTGTATACCGAGTGGCCCCGTCGTAGACGATCTTGTCGATCCAGACACTCTTCTTCTGAGTGCCGTTGAATCGGTTCCATGCGTATCCATGAACCTTTACCTGAAGATAGACGTTGTGGTTGTCGCGGAATCCGATATCGGACAGCCTTCCCTTGATGTGGAATGCACCGTGCATCTGCCCCGGGGCCTCCCACTTGTACCTTGCTTCCTCGAACCGCGCCCCGCCCGTGTTGAAGTCCTCCGTGCGATGCCATGCGGAGTCAGCCACGGCCGCCCCCATCCCCCCGAAGAACAACCCGGCGGTAATCACCGCTGCGGTAAGCTTCCTCATGGATAACCCCTTGTTGCTCGCATGCCGACTGTTCGTCACAGAACGTAGCGGCATAATCCAGTTCAAGCGGCCGCAGGAACGTCCCTCCCGCTCATAAACCCCCGATCAAGTGAATGAAGCCTTATCGGCTTCTCTCACCCCCATACGGGTGGTCACCGCTGCGCCCGAGCAAGGGAGATCCAGGGAGTTGTGGGTCGGCAAAGGCCCGGGGTTGACGGGCCCGAGGTCAACATGAGGGAATTTCCTCCGCAGCCGGCCAGGGGCGGGGTCCCGGAGTACTGCTCGATCTGTCGCCCCTGATAGGCCGCCGGCACTGCGTGACGGTCCCCCACCAGCTTGACCTGCCGCTCGCAGCACCGGCCTTGGCGGTTGCGATCGTCCTGCCACTGGAGAGCGCGGCCCCGAAAGGCCCCGTCTCCTCGGCTGCGTTCATGGAGTCGCCGGCTGTGTACCCGTCCTTCCCCGTACACTCCGACCAGAGCTTGGGGGCCGTGCGCATCCGAGAGTCCGTGAGCGCCTACAGCTTCAGGTGGAACAGGTGGAAGCGGACCGACCGGCCGACGCCGGTAGGCTGCCTCCGTTGCGCCGGGGGCCGTGTGCACCACGCTCGGCGGGCTGAGGCGAAGCTTCTGATCACGCCTCCCTCGTGCATGCTGACGGCTTCCGTGGAACGGTGGGTCCTCGCGCTGTTCGCCGGCGTCCGTGATGGAGCGGTGGCGGGACTGGTCAGCACCAAGATCCCGGTACGCCCGGCGGGGTGTCGTACGAGCCGGGCGGGCCCTGACGGAGGAGCCGAAGGCAGCCCGCATCCGCCCCGGCGCCCGTCTACCGCGACCCGACGGGACATCCTCCCGACGACGGCTACTCCAGAACCCGGGTTCAGGGATAGCCGATATCCACATCGGGTGCGGGTACAGGAGATCTCCGTTGGCGCACCGGTCTTGCAGGTGTTCAGACGCTACCCTTTTGGGGTGCTGGTCTGGGATGTTCTGGACAGTCAAAGGGGGAGGCGAACGTGGCCCGTATCGTCGGCGTACACGGCATCGGTTGGTCCTGGAAGTCGCGCGATGAGATGTACGAGACTTGGCACGGCGCGCTGAGCACCGGTCTACGGAACATTCGGTACCCCGACGCCGGGGCGGTGACGTTCGAGGCGGCCTTCTACGGGCACCTGTACAACGGCGGCACGGGCAAGTCCGACGGTGACGCGTTCTACGCCGCCTCCGACGTGGCCGACGGCTTCGAGTACGAGCTGCTGGAGGCCATGACCCGGGAGGCGGATCCGGCGGCCTTCGACGAGGAAAGTGCTGAACCGGCCTCCAAGGGGCTCGTCGTCCGCGGCGCGCAGGCCTGCCTCGACATCCTGGAGAGGACGCCGTACCTCGGCGGGATGACGGCCTCACTTCTCATCCGCCAGATCAAGCAGGTGCACCGGTACTTCGAGGACCCTGCCCTGGGCCAGGAGATCCGAGGCGAGCTGGAGACGGCGATCCAGGAGGACACGCAGGTGGTCCTCGCCCACTCGCTGGGAAGCGTGGCCGCCTACGAGGTCCTGTGGAACCTCAAGGACGTCCGGATCGACACCCTGGTCACCATGGGCTCGCCGCTCGGGCTGAAGTCCATCCGGCGCCGCCTGGCCCGCTCGGCCGAGGCGGCACCGGGGCGCCCGCCGTCCGTGCGCCGCTGGGTGAACGTGGCCGCCGAGCAAGACGTCGTCGCCCTGCGCAAGCGCATCAAGACCCTCTACGGCGGAGAGGTCGAGGACTTCGTCGTCCCCAACCCGCTACGCCACATGCACGACTGCACCCTCTACCTGAAAAACCTGCGGACCGCACGCGCAGTCGAGGCAGCTCTTGGGTGAGCGATGGTTTTTTCTGGCGGGAGAGGGTGAATACGGTGAGGAAACCAGTCTGGCGCGGCTCGAACACGTACCGGACGAACTGAGGTTGATGCGCCGTACGCTCCAGGAACTGGGGATGCGGGAGATCCCTGGGCCCGAGGGAGCGGCCGGGGAGCGGGGCTTGGAGAACGTGTGCCATGACCTCGGCCGGTGGTTGGACGCGGTGAGCCGTGGCGAGCGGGAACCACCCCTGTCCCTGTTCGTCTACTGCACGGGGCACGGTGTGCAGAAGGGCGTCACGTGGGGCCTGGCCCTGCCGACGTCCACACGGTGGACGAAGGATCTTCTTGAGCCGGCGGACATCGTCAACACCCTGTACGGGAAGAAACTTTTCGAACAGGCAGTCATCGTCCTCGACGCCTGCTACTCCGATCCCGGCGCGGGCGTTGCCATGGAGACCCTTCGGAGTCAGGCCGCCGCCGGGAGCGTCGAGTACGACGCCTGGGTGATCGCCACCGCCCGCAGAACGCAGCAGGCCCAACAGATGGCTTTCGCACGCGCCTTCGCCAAGACGCTCTCCCGAAGCGACGGCGCGCAAGAGTTCATCGAGCCCTCCGTCCTCGTGGAGCAGCTCAATGCCCATCTGCCGACGGCCAGCCAGGAAGCGTGGGTGCACTACGCCGGCCGCCGGGGCTGCCGCGCGCTGCCGGATCCGGCATACATGCCCCGGACGTCGCCCGACTGGCTCGACCGGGACCTCGACGAGTGGTCCCACCTCGCGCGCGGTCGGAGCAGGCCGGGCCAGGAGGGCTGGTACTTCTCGGGCCGGACGGAGGAGCAGCGGCGTCTCCGCGAGTTCATCGCCGGCGGCGGACCGGCCGGACCGCTCATCATCCGAGGCGCGGCCGGAGTCGGCAAGAGCGCGCTCCTCGGACACCTAGCCGCGTGCGGGAAGACCGAGTGGCGGCGATTACTGCCGCCCGTCGCCCGTCGCGGTCTGGTCCTCCCGGACGACTCGGTGCACGCGCTGGTGTCCGCGCAGGACGCCAGTGTGTCGGGGGCGTCCCGGCGGGTCGCCCGGGCGCTCGGCCTCGATCTGGGAAGCGCCCCGACTCCGGACGAACTGTGTGAGGCCCTGGAGAAGCTGCCTCCCCGGACTGTTCTGGTGGACGATCTCCACCTGGCGGACGATCCTGCGGCCGTGGTCAGGGAGCTCCTCGATCCCCTGACCGAGTACGCGCGCACCACCGTCATCGCCTCGGCCGGCCACGCCGTCGCCGCCGACGAGGTGTGGCAGGGCCTTCAGCTGCCGGTGCTCCAGCTCGACACCGACGACGAGGGCGTCCGCGCCTATGCCCGCGCACGGGGCGCCGGCTCGGTCGCTGCTGCCTGCCACGGACACTTCGGGGCGGCGGTCGACGCGGTCGATGGCTTCCTCGACACCCCGCATGGGCACGACGGCGGGGCGAACGCGCGGCGCGCGGCCGGGAAGCGGCTGGAGGCCTTCCACCTGAGCCTGCTCGCTTCGCGTGGCGGCTCGGAGGAATGGTGCCGGGCGATGCTGAAGCCGGTGCGGGCCGCGGCGGCATGCGGGCACGACGCCGGCCTGACGGCCGAGCACTGGGCGGCGCTCGCCACGGCTGCGGACCGCTCCGGCAGGACGTACGGCCCCGAGGAGGCGAGGGAGGCCGCGGAGCTGCTGGGCACCTCGGTGACGGACACCGCGGGTACGGGTGCCGGGACGGGCAAAAGCAGGGACCTCGGCTCCTCCACGTCCTCGTCGTGGCGCCTCGCCACCCCTTTCGCACCGGAGTTGTGCGGGCCGGAGTTCGCCGAGGCGGTACGGGACTGCCTGCCCGTGCTCGCGTCCGGAGGCGGCATGGGGGGAACGTCCGGCGAGCCCGGGATCGACTGGGCGGCGGACACGGCTTTGACCGCCCTGTTCGCGGCCGCCACCCAACGTTTCGACCAGAAGTTCGTCACCGAACGGTCCTCGTTGCCCTTCTGGGCCGCGCTGCCGGGCGACGTCCTCGCCCGGCAACTGGGTGACGGCGGGCCCAGGATCCTGCCGGAACGGGTCGGTGAGGGCATACGGACCCAGACGCCCGGACTGCACCCGGCGGAGCGGGCGTTCCAGCTGAAGCTCAGCCTCCTCAGGTCCGGAGCCGATGCCCACGGTCTGAACCCGCGCGGGGCCGGCGCCGGCGTCGATGTCCTGTGGGCCACCCCCAAGGACGGCGTGGCCGTGCCCGACCTCCTGGCGGTCGCGTCCGGCGCGTCCGGCGACGGCTATGTGGTGACCACCCACGGCGACGCCTCGATACGGCTGTGGAACCTGGCGGACGGCACACCGCTCGCCGAGGCGGTCCGGTCCGAGGGCGACGGCATGGCCTCGCACCTGGCGCTCGCCGTCGTTGACGGCGAGCCCGTCGTCGCCCTTGTCGCGGACGGTGCGGGACTGCTGTGGCGGCCGCTGACGGGCCGGGACCCCGAGCCGTTGCCCACACTGGACGGAGCGACGACGTTCTCGCTGCACGGGGACGGTCTGCTGGCTGTCGCCAGGGGCGCGCGGATCGAGTTCGTCGAACCCGGCGCCACCGGACGGGCCAGATCGTTCGCCGTGCCGGGGTCGAACCGCGTCACCCAGGTCCACCTGGGGGGCGAGGCCGGCGACAGACGGCTCGTCGCCACCACCGAGTCCGGCACCGTGACCGCGCGCGTCCTGGACACGGGAGTGGCGGCGGTACGGCGCCAGCCGCTGCTGATGCCCTCGGCCCAGCACGCCATGGTGTCGTCGAGCGGCCGCACCGTGGGCATGCTCGATCGCAGCGGGGGACTGTTCGTATGGGACGAGAACCACGGGACGAGAGGGCTCGGCATCCCCGCCATGCGCGACGGAACGCTCGCGTTCGCCGTCGACGACAGTCTGGCGGCCGCGGCCGGTGGCACGCAGAAACCCTGGCTGTGCCTCCTCCCGGTCACGTCCGGTGACGAGCGGCCGGCCTCCCGGCTGCCGCTGCCGGACCAGACCGTTGCGCTCGCCTTCGACACGGACGGTTCCCACCTGGTGGTGACCGACCTGCGAGGAGTGTTCTGTCTCGACGTCCGCCCCGATCGGCCACGGTCGACCCCGATCCACTTGGCCTCGTCCCCGACGACCGACCGCAGTGAGGAGGCAAGATGACGGCTCTGGACTCCGTCTCGGCACGTGAAGGTGTCGTCGGCGCGCTGCTCGCCCTCGACGACATCCTGACGAAGCGCGAGGAATCCGCCCTGCGCACGTCCTACGGCGTTCTGCTCGAACGACTCCATGCCCAAGGCCTCCGGCCCCTGTACGAGGAAGCGAAGCGAAGGGGGCTGTACGGCGCGGCGCTGGGCATCCCGGACCGGTTCGTGACCGGCTCGGGCCGCACCAGCCTCGAACGACTGGTCGACATGGTCCTGGATCCAGAGGCCTGTGAGGGGCCGTACGCCGAGCTGGTCTCGCACATCCAGGACATCGAGGGCATGGAGGACGACCTCGTCCGCCTCTACGAGCGGGCCTGCGCACCCGACAGCGGTCCGTACGTCCCCGCGCAGCGCACGTCCGAAGAAGACACGTCCGGGGAGACCGCCACCGCCGAGGACCCGCCCGTCGAGTGCCTGGACGTCACTGTCCTCCGTCCGGAGGCGGACCCGGACCTGCCGCCCACGGCCTGGACGGCCCGCCTCGCCCTGGAGAGCAAGGTCGGTGACGCCACCGCCGGTCACGACGACGCGGTCCGGAAGCTGACCGGCATCACCAGGAGGTGGCGGTCCGTCACCCCGGTCACCAACAGGGCCTCCGACGGAGCCGCCGAGCCCGTACGGAACTTGCTCCTCCAACTGGGGCGCGACGAGGAGCTCGCAGGGGACCCGAAGCCGCGACTGGCGGTCCAGGGCCTGTTGCCGCCGAGCCGCGTCGACGACACCACGGTGACCCTGCCCGCTGCCCTGCGGCTCCTTTCGCGGACACTCGCCGCCCCTGAACTGCCCCACCCCGCACCCGGTATGTCGGCCGCCGGCGCGCACTCGTCGTCCTACCTCGGCACGACGACGCAGTTCCAGCCCATGGAGCCCAGCGAGGCGTCCCTGCGCGCCGACGCCTGCGGCGGCACGCTCGTCCACCCCGGCCCCGGCGGCTGGTTCCGCACCTCCGCCGGGGGCGGTACCCCGACCCTTGCGGTCGCGGACCCCGGCCTCACCCTGGCCGGCGCGGCCCGTGCTTACTGGGGCACGGCCTGGGACGCATGGACGCGGAACCGGCACGAGAGCGCCCTGAAGGCCATTGGATGGAGCCTCTCCGACTGGTCGCTGACGCGGCCCGACGGTCAGCGGCTCCCCGACATCCGCACGGATCAGGTCGACAGCCTCGTGGCGGTCTTCCAGGAGCCGGAGCGCAAGGTGGCCGTGCTGGGAGGGCCGTCCGGCTCCGGGAAGAGCTGTATCGCCCGGTGTACGGCACGGTCGCTCGCCGAGGCTGGTCGGCGGGTGATCGTTCTCGTACCCGACGACCGGGCGTTCCCGAGCGGTGACGTCCTAGCCGGAGCCGTACGGCACGCCCTCGGCATGGTCGCACCCTGGGAACAGCAGGAGACGGGCTTCCCCGTCGTCATCCTCGACGGCATCCGGCCGATGGGCGAGACGGACGTCGACCGCATGCTGCCCGCCGTGTCGGCGGAGCTCGGCATCAGCGTGCTCGCCTGCCTGGAGTACGACCTCAACTCATCCCACGACTGGCAGGCGGCGAATCTCACCGTCGTCCCGTCCATCGTTCGCCCCGCCGCCCTCCTCGACCTGGCCAGGCGCGCCCGGGAGATCCACGGGGACAAGGTCGCCGCCAACCCCCGCTTCGTCGATGCCCTGGCGCGCCGCTTCCCCCACGACCTCGCCAGATTCGTCAAGGGCCTGTGCGACTACCGCGGCGGGAACGACAGGCCCGAGCGCCTTGAGGAGGAACTGCGGCAGAGGTTCACCGATGAGGTGGGGGCCGATGCACAGGACTTGGCCGCCGTCGTCGCGGCCGTCTCCCTGCTCGGCGGGAACGTGAGCGTCCCCGAGCACGAGCGCTCCGACCTCTACGAGATCGGTGCGGTTCCCGACGGAGCCCCCGACCGGCTCCGCTTCCCCAGCCCCACTGACTGCCGCACGATCCTGGACGCCTACACCGAGGAGGTCCACCCCGACGAGACCACCCGGCCACGCCGCCACGACCTCATCGCCGGCCTCGTCGCCAAGGAGCTCTTCCGCGACCTGGGAGACAACCGCAGCGGGCTGCTGCCCATCCTTCGCGGCGCGCGCCTGTACGACGAGCGCGTCTGCCGGAGCCTCGCGGAGAGCCTGCTGCTTCCCGACCATGAGGACGACTTCGTCAAGTGGGGGCGGAACGCCTCACCGGTCGGCATCGCGCTGGTGCTGCTGGCGATGGACTCCTCCCTCGGCGAGAAGGTGATCAGCAAGCTTCTCAAGGCCCTCGTGGCGCGGCTGTCGAAGACGACCCTCGGATCCGCGCGCTCCCTGCTGGCCGTGGTCCGCGCGATCCACCGGCACCGGCACCGCTTCGGCGACACCCGGTTCGACGCCCTCACCGAGTGGATGGCGCGGAACTTCGAAGAACTCCTGGAGGACAGGCCGAGGCCCGGCGACGGCCTGTACAGCGTGCTGGAACAGCTCAGCCGTTTCCACCATCCGCGCCTTGACGAGGTCGTGGCCAAGCGCGGATCGGAGATCCTGACCCGCCTCAACCCCGACAAGCCCCTCGACTACCGTACGGTCAGCCGGGTCGAACGCCTGGTGCGTCGCGCCGGCAACGACATCGGCATGCCGGAGTACGCCTCCTGGGTCCAGAACGAGGCCGAGGTGCGCAAGCTCCTCGACTACGACCCCGATCCCGTTCGCGGGATCGGGCTGTACCTCTCGAACCTCGTCCTGCGGCTGCGCTATGACCCCGACTACGAGGACTGGGACACCGTCTTCGCTCGGCACGACGTGCGTGTCGGCATCCGGCAGGCACTGCGGCACACGGACGCGGTGGACCTGCGGTACGCGCTGGAGGAAGCCCGGGACTACCAGCTCGCCTTCGTCACCAGGATGCTCAACGACAGGGATCTCAACAAGGGCGAGAGCTTCGGCGGCGCCATCCACAAGGCCCTGCGCACCGCGACCCCGACGGACGCTGCCCTGTTGATCCGAACGACCAGTGAGATCCACGACTACACCGCCCGCCAATCGCTGTACGGCGACCACGCGGAGCGTCCCGACGCCGGTCTCGCACGTGCTCTCGCCCAGCAGGTGCGGGGCCACCAGGACGCCAAGGGCGCCGGTCTGATCCTGTCAGCGACGGCGCGCGTCGACGAGCTGTTCCTGACCGAGAACAAGGGCTTCGGCCAGTACCTCGCCGAGGAACTCGGCAAGGACTGGGTGAGCGCCCGGCTGGAGGAGGACCCGCGGATCTCCATCCAGTACCACCTGATCAAGGGGATCTGGGAGGCCAACGCCTCCTTCCGGGAGGAATGCCTGGATCTGTTCGTGGACGTTGTCGCCAGAGCGCTGAACCGCTCCATGCGACCATGGGGCCCGCAGGCCGCTCTGCTGCTGGGGCAGGACGAGGAGTTCGGGTCGGCCTTCCTGGAGAAGCTGGGTCGCCACGTGGCGGACAGGAAGCTCTTCGAGGGGATGAAGGACGCGCCCGTCGCGGACGCCCGGCGCTACTTCCACCAGCTCGGCCGTGCCATGTACCAAGGACTGCCGAGCCAATACGTCAACGAGCACGACGCGGCCGGCTTCATCGAGAAGATGGCCTCCACCTCACCCTCGTCGGCGGCGCTGTGCGCGCGTGAGACGGCTCGGACCCTCGTCGACGGGGGTGTGCCGGTGGAGGACGCCGGACTGTGGGTGCTGCGGAAGGACGGCACCGAGACCCCGGATTCGATAGGCCGGCGCTGGGGCGCGCAGATCGGCCGCGGAGCCAGTACGAACCAGGTGACCGAGGTGATCAACGTGCTGGCCGGGCTGAATGGCGACACCGCCGTGGCGACCCTCGACTACCTGAAGAGCAAGGAGGCCTCCTTTTCCCGGGGCAAGGGCGGTCTGCTGCGGGACAAGGTGCGCCAGGCCGTGTACAACGACCCCGTCGAGGCGGCCCGGCTGCTGACTGCGGTGGAGCGGGTGTCCGCCGGCACCGGTGTCGATCTGATGCGCGCCCTGCAGCGTGAAGGAGGAGCCTGGAACGCCTTCACGAGCGAACTTGCCCACATCCAGCACCCCACCCAGCAGTACCAGGTCGTCCGTCAACTGGTAGCGCTCGGATTGCGGCCGGGAGGCGTGTACTCGAAGTGGGTGGACAAGCTCCGTGTCCGGCATCAGGCGACGGTGATGCAGGTGACCAGCCCGGCCGCGCTCAGCGACGTCCTGCGGCTGGCCCTGATCTGGGACACGACCTGGGCTTGCCGACTGGCCGCTGACATCCCTGTGCAGCGGCTGGCCAGAAGGCTCGGCTACGCACGGGTGAAGGACCTGATGCACACGCCCGCTCTGCTGTCGCTGCTGGCGACAGCGGAAGCCGACGCGTCTGTCCAGTGTTTGTTCGGTGAACTGGAGCGTCTGCAACCCGCCTCACTTGTGAAGCGACTCAACGCGCACTCCATCAATGTTCTGTTGGACGTCGCGCTCAGGATGCGGCCAGAATTCGCCCATCGCCTGGTACCTGCCGTGGCCGAGGCGATTGGCAGGCATATGCGACGTGACGTGGTTTTCAGCGAGGCGGAGCACTGGAACGAGATCGGCTGGATGGCCCGCTCCTTGTACACGATGAACAAGGCGGAGCTGCTCTCCCGCCAGGTACCGAAACGTAGGCCGAACCCGTCCTACCCGTATGCCGCCGCCTGGGGAGCCATGTGGTTTCCTCGGCAGGAATGGACTCAGGAGATCCTCGGTGATGTGGCCGATCGCATCATAAAGCCGTCGGTCTCCGGATCTCATTCGATCTTCGTCGCCTTCGCCTACGCATCGATCGAAGGGCGTACCGGCGAGCTGCGATTCCCGGACGGATCCTGGCCCGACCTCGCCGGATGCAGTGCCCGTGCACTTGCTGCTCTTCAGCTGATGGCCGAGCGAGATCTGGATCTGCGAGCCGCACTGCTTTCCCATCGGAATGCGATCGTGACGCAGCTGGACAGGCCTACGTCGCGGAATGACAGCTACGTGAGTTCGGCACGTGCTTGGTTCGTCCTTCACTACGACTCCGCTCGGCAGGCGTGAGAGACGAACGAGGATGGGTGACTGAGGGCCCGACCTCAAGGTGTGGCGCTATGGAGAAGCAGCTCACCCATGAGGCCGGCGACTTCATCAATTTACAGCTGCGGGAGGCGCCTGGGGGGCCGGGCGGAGCCGCAGTCGAAGCGAGCCTGGAGTCACCGCGCCGTGGAACGCATAGCCACTCTTGTCATACCGAGTGGTCATGGTCTGAATCCTTTGAACGCGTCGATGCACCGCTCGACCTCGTTCCTGCGGGCATACCGGTCCCGGTCGCAGGCAGTGGGGCGACCGCCCCGGCAGGCGGGCCGGGGCGGCGACGAGCCCCAGCGGCATGCTGATGAGCTCGACTCACCGGACACGTCCTAGCTGATGCGACGCCACAGCCGGGAACCGTAAACACACACGTCGAAGGGCCCCACCGCGAACGGTGGGGCCCTTCGACAACGTGCCCGGTGAGGCACTGGCGGAGGATACGAGATTCGAACTCGTGAGGGGTTGCCCCCAACACGCTTTCCAAATGTTCGTACGGGGGTCCGGCGGGGGTCGTGGGTGTCCTGACCTGCGGCGGAGCGTTCGGGGCGGCCCCGTCCGGACGGGGCCGGACGGGGGTGAATGAGACCAGAACTGAGACCCGCCAGCCCCGGCCTTCCGCGATCATCTAGGAGCCCTCGGGGCTCATCAGGCCGGTGGGGATCCGGTCCTTGAAGCGCTTGCACCGCTTCTGTCAGCGTCCATGGAGCAGTTCCAATTCGGCATGGCGTTCGTGATCACGGACTCGACGGCTGGGCCGACGCCGGATTATGCGTCGGTGCCGCAGGCTTCCTTGAGGATGTCGAGGCTCGCTTGGTCCTTTGGCTCGGAACGCCGGAACTGGGGGTGGCCAAGGTCCATCTGCAGTGCGGCGTGAAGTGGCGCGGGGTAGCGGGTCCGGTCGGACCACGAGAGTGCCTGGTGGCTGAGCCGGGCTGCGGCGACGGCGAGGGCCTCGCGCTCGTACCCGTTGCGTGTGTGCATCGGAGTGATTTCGCGCGTGGTCATGCTGTACCAGGGGGAGTTGAGCTCGTTCTCCTTGCGCTCGTCAGCGTTCTTTGACGCCTTGCCCGGGTCCGCGCGCCAGCGGGTCTTCCACTGTCCGTGGCGCTTCTTACCGTAGTTGCGGGGCTCGGTGAACAGGAACCACGGATGCCCCTCAGGCCGCTCTTCAGGGTAGTAGAGGTCGCTGGAGGTCTTAAGCGGCTTGGTGGTGCCGTTCTTCAGCTTCTCGGTGACGGATACGAGTCGCGGCATCTCGGCCTGCGCGCAATTCATGCGGATGATGCTGACGGGGTTCCAGGAAGCGGGCAGGCCGCTCCCCGGAAGCCACAGGCGCGGGTCGTTCGGGTCCGGGGGGAGGCCCTGCTTGTTGTTATGCAGGCCCGGCCACACGCGGCGGCTGGCATGGCCGTCGATCATCAGGGCGTACGGGAGCCCATCGAGCTCGTCGCTGAGCTCTTGGAGGGCGGTACGGACGTCCTCGCCGGCCTGTGCCCAACGCTGCATTTCGCCTTGGCCGTCCTGCGTGTGCAGAGGGTAGTTGGAGGCGTGGAAATTGCTCTGCGCCCGCGCATAGTGCTCCCACTGCGGGTGGATGTTGCTCCAACCGAGCATGCGCCAGGTCTCGCCGGCCTTGCGGGACGGGATCACCGCGGTGGCGGTGATGATTCTCTTGGGCTGTCCCTTGTACTTGCGATCGGTGGCCTGCTTGCGGATATGGATGCCCACGAAGGCCATGCGAGGCAACGGATAGGGGTCGTCTTCAGGGTAGAGAGCACGTTCGAACCGATCGTCGATCACGCCGCACGATCGGTACAAGTCCAGCTGGCCCATGTAGACGCGGTGGTCTTCGAACGCCGCAGCGGGCCTCTTGACGGTACTGAACGACTTGGTGAATGGGTCGTAGGTGCGGCCGACCAAGAACTGAGACGGCACTCCGGCCTTTGCGAGCTCCCGTACTACCTGGTGTTTGGCGTCATTCTCGGCGAGGGCGGACTTCACCTCGGCGGGCTTCATTCCTTCATGCTCCTCCCCGCGGACGGGGAGCTCCGTCTCGCACCAGGCCGCGAGGAGCACGCCCGGTTCCGCGAACTGGCTGATGAGGGCCTCGGCGTCCGAGGCCCTCTCCTTTCCAGGACCGTGCTTCAGCAGAGCCTCGGCGTTGCAGAAGACTGCCTCGATGCCCTCCGCGAGAGGCGTGGTGTCCCTTCCGTTGGGGTTCGGGTCGATGTGTTTCGGATCGAGGCTATAGGGGTGGGCGAGGCCATGGATCATGCGCGTAAGGGTCTCGTCTCGGTACCAGAGGCACAGGATCCGGAGCTTGGTGTAGCCGGCTGCTTCGATGGACCGCCGGATGCTATCGGGCGAGGGATTACCGATGAGGTCGATGTAATCCCCGTCGCTCTTTCGCTTCTTCTTTTCCTTCCCCTGCGCCGAGGTGGCGGGTTCGTGGAGCCGTTTGCCGAACACGTTCCCCTTCGACTTCAGCTCGAGCAGAGAGACGGTGTCGCCGAAGGCGCGCCGGATCTGGTCCTGGAGAAGAGAGAGCTGGTAGATGCCGGCGCCGGTACCGACAGCGAAGGAGTCCGTTTTGGGCATGGTCGGCCGGATGGTGCCCGGCGCGGGCGTGAGGATGTCTACCCTCTTACCGTCTTCGTCCCTCAGGTTCAGGCGGTGGCGTTCGTCGGCAACGCGCTCTTCCAAGGCTGTGAGCGCTGTCCGGTCGGCGTCGAGTTTCGCCAGGATCTCCAGCGCGTGTTTGTTCACCTGGCGCAGGCCCCACCCGTCCAGAGAGAGGGAAAGCAGTGGGCGCTGCGTCCCTTGATCAAGCAAGGCAGTGCGCGCGTGGACCACGGTGTTGTTGACACGGCGGATGTGTGCGTCCAGGTTCAGGACGGGGTTGGGCTCGGCAGTGTAGGTGGCCATTTTCACCGACACGCGGGACATGGCGTACTGGACTTGCGTCCGCGTGGGGTCCTTGGGACGGGCGGTGGCAGCCTCACTGAGGTTGACAGGATGGGCCAGGGAGGCGAACAGCGGGCCGATGGGGTGGTCCCATGCGATCAGGTCGCCGTCGCTGTCGGGTCGGTAATACACGGCCGCGGTGTTGGTGGACGGCTGCCAGTCGACGATGCGTTCCTTCGTCTCGCCGTCCTTCGTCTCGTACGGCTCGCGGACCGGTTCCACTTCCGTGTCCAAGAGCGGTTTAGCGGCCAGCTTCTTCGCGATATGCCACTTCACCGCCTGATAGGCCCAGCTGTCAGGGCTGGCCGGCCTGTCGTCCTTTTTGGCGAGGATGTTCTCGGCGAGGCTGAGAGACTGCGGGGTGACGTCGGCCACGAGTTTCGCCAAGGCGGGCTCGTCCATGAACGGGATCTCGTCGAGAGGGATCTTGCGGACGATCCCTTCCAGGTAGGTGAAGACGTTCTTGAGGACGGCGGGTTCGACGGGGCTGAGCGTCACCATGAACGCCAGGTCTCTGTCCAGGTACACATACCCGTCAGTGATCTGCTGGAGGACGGTGACCGCGATGGAGTACGGAATCAGGAAGGGGTCGGAGTCCTGTACGCCTGCGATCCGCTTGCTGTTGCGGTTGGCCATGCTGCCCAGGTCACGCCAGGCTCTGCGCGTCGGCGAGTGGTAGTCACCGAAGCCCCAGACCAGGGCGGTCATGCCGTCCAGGAGCTGTGGGGTGCACTTGATCGATGTGGTGTGTGCGGTGAGATCCCGCTGCGTGCTGCGACGCCCCATGGACGGTCTTACCTCTTCTCTCGGCTTTTCTCCCTGACAGGGAGACCAGCCCCCGCCTGCACCAAGGGAGGGCGGGGGCAGATGTAGCTCGTTCAGAGCATCTCGCGATCGAGTCCTGCGTAGGTGAGGAATGCCTGAAGCGCTTGACCGTAGAGCTCGTTCATGATCGCGCGCTGCTCGGGGTTCCAGTCGGCATAGATCTGCTTGATGATCGTGGCCAGGTCGGAGCTGAACTTCTGGTCGTGGATGGCGTGGTCCACGATGTGCAGGGTCATGTCGGTTTCGCCGCGGCGGGCTCGGCCGGCGAGCTGGATGAGCAGGACGAGCATTCCTGCGACGAGTTCTTTGCGCAGGTCGTGGTCCATGTTGGAGAACCGGGCCGGGGAGCGGAGGATCTTGGAGAGTTGCTTCCAGGAGGCTTCCCCGGCTCTGCGCAAGTCGGCCAGCGGGGTGTCGCTGCCGCCGACGGGGAGGGTGTTGACGCCGGCGGCGTTGACGCTCGCGTGCAGCCAGTCGGTGTCCTCGATGCTGAGGACGGGCCGGACACAGAGGTAGATGTCGCGGACAGCGGAGCGTGTGCCCACGACGATGTTCAGACCTCGTCCGATGACAGCGAGGGGGGCGATCAGGATTTCCCCGCGTTCGGGGAAGTCCTTCAGCTCCTCGCGGACCATCCTGTCCACATGAGGAGGCAGGTGCTCCTCGTAGTTCTGCTTCTCTGCCTTCTTCACGAGCAGGCAGACTCGGTGGTTAAGACCGTCGGCCTGTGCCACTCCGGAAGCGAGGTGGGCGGCCTGCTCGTAAGAGTTGACCGTGAGAATGACACGGGCTCGCTCCGGCTCCCGTTTCTCCAGGTGGGCCAGGCGTCGGGCGAGCTGCTGCTCGTAAAGACCCCGCCCGAGATCTCGCAGGGCGTTGGGTTTCAGTTCCGGTGGCAGACCACCGATACGCATCGCGTCGCCGGCGCCACTGCGTACAGGGGTTGCGAGAGTGACGATGGATTCGGGGCGCGTATCGGGCAGCCACCATCGCACCGGGGCGTGGATGTGCTCTTGCACGGCCTGCGGCAGGTAGGCGGTGGCCGACAGCCCCATGACGGGACGCTGCACGCCGGCGGTCAAAAGCGCTGTGAGGCCGCCGAGTTCGGAAACGAACGTATGCGGATCGCCTCCGAACGACCGGGACAGGAGCTCGGCTTCCTTCTCCTTGTTGTCCATGCCTTTGACCTGGTAGCCGTGGATGGAGCGGCCCAGCATCGCCAAGGGGTACAGGGTGGCCACCGTGCTGCTGCGCATGGTCTCAAGGATCTTGCGGACCGACCCCAGGTCCAGGTAACGCAGGGTCTGTGCCTGCGCGCGCAGTTCGTCGAGTGCGCCATCGAGTTCGCGCAGCACCGTCCGGGTGACCAGCAGGTTGATCACAGCAGCCTGCCGGTGCGCGTCGGGCACGAGCCCGAGGAGAAGCTTGCGCATCTCGTCGCGGGTGTCCGTGAGATGGTCCTGGCCGCGCTGCGCTGTGAGCGTCATCAGGGCGGTCTGAACGGCGTTCCAATCCGCGCCTTCGGGGAGGTCGAACTCCTCCTCATCCGGCTCGGAGCCGTACCAGCGGGCGGGCATGATTTCGTTGAGGAAGGCGAACAGCTCGGGCGGGATGTCCTCGGCCGCAGTCGCTTCGGGGAAGAGGACCTGGAGGATCTCGCGGTCCCGTGAGTGGGCCAGACGCCAGCCGGTGTTGTCGCGGCCGGCGCCGTCGGGGCCGTCCATTTCGTTGCCGGGATTCAGCTTCAGCCCACGTCCGGAGCAGAGCCACAGCAGCAGCATCTCGGCCATGAGGCGGGCATGGCTGACCGGTGAGACGAGCCCCATCTCGTGGACAACAGGAAGGTTCTTCGCGTCGGAGTCGATCTCCCGCAGTGCGGTCGTCCTCTTCCGGGAGGCGAGGGTGATTTCCGAAGTGCAGCGGCTGATCGCTGCTGTCTGGAAGGCGTCGATCTCGTCGATCACCAGGGCATCGCAGGCGCGCAGGGTCATCTCCAGGACGCTCATGCCCCGGGTGCCGCGCGCCTGACCGCGGAACTCCTGCCCGTCCAGCACGACACCGATTCGAGTGCGTCCTTCGAGCAGGTTTGCGTGGTTGGTGACGATGACGGCCGCGTTGGTGGCCCGGTAGAACTGCTGAAACTTGCCGCACGTCGGTGCGAACGGACAGGCCAGCCGGTTGGAGCCAGTGGCCTCAGAGGTCAGCGAGGTGCAGTTCTCTTCCCCGTAGGGGTACAGGGTGGGCGGGTCCATCAGCGCCCGCTGCGCGCATCCGGTCGACAGAAGGCCGATGTCCGTCCTGGCGCGACGGTCCCACTCGTCGATCTGGGTGGAGGTGCCCAGGGCTGCATAGTCCATGGCGCGCCGGTGCATGCTTGACGGGGACATCAACGGCGTGCAGTGAGTGGGCTCGATGAGCCGCTTGATCTTGTGGAGATAGGCCAGGTCGTTATTGATGTCCCAGGCCATCTCCAAGGTGGCCCGGACGTCTGTGACGGCGAGAGCGATGCGCCGGTCGTTCAGAGCAGCCCATGAGGCCAGAACCCTCACCAGGACGGTTTTGCCGCTTCCCGTGGGAGCGTTGAGCAGCTGCAGATCGCCGGCAGTCAGGTCGAGTTCGGTCAGCGCGCCCGTCGTCGTCTTCATGCTCTTGAAGAACCGCTTGAGCACCTTGTGCAGGTAACGGACGCTCTTGTCCTGCCCGCTGAGGGTCTTGGCGACCTCCAACAGCTGCTCCACGGTCGGTGCGACCCGGTCACGCGGCGGCCGAGTGTGCACCTGAGGCAGGAACTCATGCCCGGGTGCTTCCCGAAAGTCGGGCGTGGCCGGGATGACGATCTCCCTGCTGGTCGTGCCGTGCTCCGGGCCCAGGTAGGCAGTCCTCGTCTTCAGCTTTCCCGGGCCGGCGAATGCCTGGGCCTTGGGGCGCTTGCCGAAGGTGAAGAAGGGGCCGGTGACGCGTTGCACGTAGCCGAGAAAGTCACCTCCCATACGCGGGATCGCTGCGTCCGCAAGGTGTGGATCTCCAGGTGGCAAACGCAGCGAACCTCCGGAGCGATCGGCGATGTCCGGCTCTGATGACAGGACTCCGAGCATGGCGAGCACCGAGGTCCGGAGCTTCTTCGGATCCGTCCACTCCTGAGCCATCAAGGTCATGACCTGACGGATGAGGTTTCGCTCAGTAGTGGGCAGGTTCGCCCACTCGGACCAGGCTTGCGGCTTTCGGTGCGCGAAGAACGTGGCTTCCTCGAAGCCGGCCAGAACGTGCCCCTCGTCGTCCTTGCGTGGGAAGTAGTGGGCGGCCAGCGCAAGTGCTCCGGCGAGGCCGGCCTCCGTGCCCGTCATGTCGCCGCTCATGCCTGGCCCCCCTTGGCGTGGTTGATGACCATCTCCAGGTATTCCGTCGCGGTCATCGCCGCTTTCATCCCGTGTCTGCGGCACACCGCATTGAGCTGGTCCACTTGCTCCCTGCGATGGTCAGGCACCACCAAATACTCGGCGCCGCCTCGGTCGCCGCCGTCCAGGTTGAGTTTGCTGACCAGATGGTTGGACCAGGTGTAGTCCTTGAAGTCGGCCATGAACCGGGGTTCATCGTTGCCGGCATGGGTCATCCACAGGTCGCACTGATCCCCGTTGGGCCACAGGTGCGACGTCCAGGGTGTGCCCTCGAGACTGGCCGAGACTGCCCGATGCAGGGCCAGCTCGGGAAGTCCGGGTACCACGGTGTATCGCCACACGGGCCGCACCAGCACGACCGTTTCCTCCACCGCTCGGGCCTCCGGCACTAGCGGAACGGCACCGGTCCACAGCGGGGCGAAGCGACCCGACGGCACTCGGCACTCGAACGTCGGGTGCAGCTCGGGGGCCGTTTTCCGGCGAGTGGTCACGACGAACTCGTATGACGCGCCCGTCTCATCGTGCCAGGGGTACAGGCAGCGTACTTGGCCGCGGATACGCCCGGTGGATCGGTCTGTCGTCACCTTCATCGGCCACTGACAGGCCGGACAGGGCCACCACCAGCCGCTGTACTGCGCGTATTGAGCGATGGGGCGGTAGAAGTCGTTCGCCCGGGAAGGCAGGTTGAGGGTAGCCAGATCCTTCCTCTGGACGGTCGGGTTCTCGACCAGCGTCCTGCGGTGCCTCTCATAGAAGGGGCCCTTGATCGCGCTGAAGACGGCTTCTTGGCTGTACTCGTCATCCAGCTTGGGCTTGGTGACCTGGCCGCTGAACTTCCCGACCTTCTCCGCGACGCGCATGACACGCTGCGCCTCGTGCCGGAAGTCGAAGCCGTCCTCGGTTGCGACGCCGTCGCTCTCCAAGAGCCGTACGCCGGCGAGCTCATCAGCGTTGATCCACTCGGGCAGCAACCTCTCGAGGGACCCCGCCCGTTCACCGGTGAGTCTGTCCATCAATTCGTCGAAGGGGATGTGGTGTCCGGGGCCACATGCCGCCATCAGAATCCCGTGCGCTTCCATGAGGCGGTCTAGGCGCCGGGGACCGGTCAGCTCTCCGGCAGCCACCGCGTGTTCACACACCGCGAATGCCTTGACGATTTCCAGCAGGACATGGGTCTGCTGGACCGTGGTCGTGTCTCCGTGTCGAGTCATCGGTGGGGAGGCTACGACACCCCACTGACAATGGGCCTCGGTGTCACTCCATCGAGTGATCAGGTGAACGTATTCTCGATCGAATCAACGTCGACGGTTGGATACAAAGACCGGTAGGTATCGATGTGGTCCTTGATATGGCATCGGCCGGAATCGGTGAGGAACCAGCGGTAGGGTCCGTGGTCCGCTCCGTCAGGGAGACGCAGAACGATGAAGCCGCGGCTGGGCGTGCGCCCGTCGGGGCTCTGACCCACGGCAAGGTAGTGCGGTCCTCGCCCAGCGAGGCTGCCGTCCACGCCTTGCGTCCCTGCCCGCGCGACACGAACCACGATCTTCCACAACCACGGCGAGAGTAGCGCTGCAGGCGGTGCTGGAGCGGGAGTAACCCCGAGCGCTGCGCGCGCGACCGCTCTGCCGTGCCGAGTCATCTCTACGCGCGTACGCGGAACATCCCCCAGTCCATCGACGTACAGGCGATCCCGGTAAACGATGATCAGGCCCCGCCTGTCCAGTGCGCTCACGGAGGACCCCGTCCCCGGATCGTGAATGCCGGCCTCCCGGAGCCGCTCCTGGATGCGGGTGAAGCCGACAAGGTCGGCTGGCGCACTGAGTGCCAAGGTCAGTCGTCGCCACGCTGCAGCGGGCGGTTGGGCCTCCCCTGCATAGCGGCTCTGGCGCTGTTCCTCTTCTGCTTCCTGATCCTGATGGAAGATGCACGCCAGGTAGCTGCGCTGCCGCTCGTTGAGCTCACGCCAGGTTGTCAATGCGCTCTCGGACGCGTTGCGAGGTCGACGAGCTGGAAGCGCGGGGGCCGCGTCGTTCGGGCGCGTGCGGCGCCAGGCATCAATGACTACGCGGTCAGGAATTCCGTAGACCTGGGCCAGCATCCGTGCCACTCGGCCTTGGGTTTCGGGCGACAGCCAAGTCCGCCCGTGCACCGGGCGGCCACGCTCAAGGTCACGTATCTTCTCAGCGCTGATGTGCAGACCTTGCGATGCTCGTTTACGGCGAAGCAGCGAAGCGACCTCGGCGGCACTCATACCCGCCCGACGACGCAGATCCTGCAGCGTCTCGGTCCCCCGTTCGCGCGCAGTCAAGTCTTGCGCATCGCAGCGCAGCACCTTCAGTAGGCGCCCGAAGGCTCGGTCGCTTACCGCTTGTGTTCCGGCCTCCCAGCGGCGTACGGACGCAGGTGAGACGCCAGTGGCTTCGGCCAGCTCCTTCACGCTCATACCTCGGAACTCACGCTGCTGTTTCAGAGCCTGAGGAGTGAGGGACTGTGCCATGCCTCCCAGCAAAACGCAGTCGACGGGCCGGAGCAACCACCATCCAGTGGAACGACGCCGCCTCACTGGTGTCACTCGGTGCGGTAAACGGCTTGGGGCAGGGGGACCGCCGACGTCGGAGCGGTGGAAGGAGACGTACGAGTAGGGGGAACGGCCGTGGCCAGCCTCGACCGGGACGCGTGGACGTTGAGTGCCTGCCAGTAAGGCTCAACGCGTCACTCGACTGCAGATGGCACAGGTATTGGGCCCCTGATCGACCCTGAAGGAACCTCCCTGGCGCTCAGTTCTATCTGCTGGTTTCTGCAATCGCCGGACAGCTGGATCAACAGACCTGGCTCAATGGACCCATGGAGATGGGTGAGCATTGGGCCTACCGAGCGAGGCCGAAAGAGCTGGGCGGCCCGGTTCGTCGGGTCGAGGTCGTACGGGTAGGCGGTCGTGGCCGGGCTGACTGGCTCCACGTGCGGTTCCTCGACGATGACGACGCCGGACTGCAAGAGTGGGTCGACGCGACGTCTCTCGTGGCGCGCTGGGAGGACGTCGAGGCGTTCCGCGCGGACGACGCGAGCGAGCTCGCTTTGGCCGAGGCGTCGCGGCACGTGCGGGGGAGCGCCGACTTCGAGGCCGCACGGTTGATCATCGGGTTCGTCCGACCGAAGAGCAAGCTGCGGCTGCGGCGCGGTGTCGCGGACGCAGGGATCCTGGAGATGGGCAGTCTCGACGGCAGCGCTCCCCTTGTCGACATGGATCCCACGGAGCTGCGAGGCGATCCGATGGTCTATGAGAACCGCCACGGCATGTGTCTGGCAGGGTGGCCGGTCACCGAGCGCATCGCGCGCCTCGTGGCCAGCCGTCTCGCCGAGAACATCCTTCCGGAGGTGGACCGCAGGCAGCAGGCCATCGATCAGGAGCGCACGCAGTCCTCCTGGTACTCCTACAGCCGCCGGGACGACCGCAGACTGGACACGGAAGCGGCCGTCCTGCGGACCGTCCGTGAGTGGTGTGGTCAGGACAAGGCCGAGCGTTACGACGAGCTGGTCGCCCTGCGCGAGGAGGTCGTCCGGCTCGGGAAGCTTGTGGAGAAGTCGGTGAAGGCCCTACGTGACCGCGGGCACGGCGTCATCGCCTCCACCATTGAGCGCGACCTTGGGGTCCATATCTCCAGCCTTGGTCCAGACGTTCGTCGGTGAACCCGCGCCACCGCTCCGGCTCCGGCTTGGGCGGTTCGGCTTCCGCCTTAGGTTCTTTTTTGTTCGGTGCCTTTTCCTTCTCCGGCCGCTGCGGATGCCATCCTTCGAGGAAGGGCCGTAGCTGGTCGCCTGTGGGATCCGCGTGGAGGCTGTGGGCGGTCAGGCTCCTGCCGGCCACGGCCGGGTCGAGCCGGTCAGCCTCTGCCTTCCCCCACGTAGACCACTCGCGAAGCCACACGGCTTCGTGGGCATCGTCCGAGGCGGAGGCAGCCTCATCGAGCGCTGCGCAGAAAGCCCGCATCTCCCCCGCGGCCCGCCATTGCGCCAGGGCGGTGCCGAACCGGTCGACCCGTACCGCGTCCACCGCCTTGATCGTCGCGACGCTGACCGCCGCTTCCCACTCCTGCCGCGTACGCTTCTTCTTCTCAGCTTCCCGCCGGCGGTGCTCCTCTTCTTCCTGGGCCTCTCGGAGGCGGCGTTCCTCCTCCTGCCGTTCCCGCTCCTCCCGCTGACGCCGCTGTTCCGCCTCCCACGCCAGCCGGGCCCGTTCCACTTGCTCCGCGTGGGCCTTCAGGGCTCGGAGGACGGCGTCGATCTGGTCCTCCAACGGCTTCTTTGCGCTGTCGGCCCATTCCTTCTTCCAGCCGTACCCCGAGCCTTGGCTCACGTGCAGCTCCAGCTCGCCGGATGGCTCGAACCGGTGCGCGGGGGTGACCCGCTGCCAGTCATACGTCCGCCGGCCCGGCTGCGCGGGCACGTACCGGACCTGCTTCTGCCGCTCCTTGAAGCTGATCTCGTACGTCCTGCCGTGGACCTTGAGCAGCGGCCTCGGCTGCCTGCGCTTCTTCGACACCGCGATGTCGCCGTGTATTGCCCGTGCCTGCTCGGCGAGGAGCCGAACGAGGGAGAGCACTCGTGGGAGTACTTCGTCCGAGATCTCGAAGGCGCTGTGGTCTGCGGTGACCGCCGTGATCACGTCCTCGATGTCGGTGATCACTCGGCTGCGAGCCAGGCGGATCCGGTTCCACTCGGTGTCGTCCTCGCCTGTCACCCGCAGCAGGCCGAGGAAGAAGTCCCCCTTCGCCCGCCCGCTGTACTTCAGGTGGAAGCCGTCCGGGGCACACTGCCGTGCCGCGTCGAACGCCCGGCGGTAGCGGGCCCGCTCTTCCTCGCTCGGGTCCGGGATCCGAAGGAACCGGCCGGCCTTCTGCACCTCCGCGATCAAGGCCGCGCCGATTTCCGCCGGCGACTGACGTGGCGGCTTCACAGGGCGCGCTGGCGCCGGTTTCGCCTCAGGCGAGGGCGTCGCCCGCTGACGGGGCGGTGCCGCAGCTTCCGGCTTCTGCTCGGCGGCTGCCGGTCGTTGCCTGCGCGGGGTTGGTTCAGGCCGGTCCGGGTGGTGGCCGTGTTCCAGGTAGAAGCGACCGTCACCGGTGATCTCCGCCTGCCACTTCCCACCATGCTTGGGCATGGTGATGAGGCCGCGGCTCTTGAGGGCACGGGCGGTTATGGCGAGTTCCGGGTTCGCGGAGGTGACAGGATCCTTTCCCTCTCCGATGCGAGTGAGCAAGGCCAGCTGTCGATCGTTGAGCGGCGACCATCGGTACATGGTGACCGTGGTACCGGTCCCGCCGAGCGCCTACAACCAGAATGGTGATGTTCCCGCATTCTCCTGTCCGAGCGTCTCCAGGGCCGGACGGGCCGGCCCGGCGCTCCGGTGCTCGCGGCCACGATGCCGGGGCGTGCCCGTGCCTCCCGCGTCAGCTCAGTCGGCAGAGCACATCGAAGTGTGCTGAGAAGCTCGATCGCAGGCTTTCCAGGACGGCCTTCCCCTTCTCCGCGGTGGCGAGCGAGGGGAAGCCGATCACCCCGGACCGCGTGTACTGGGCCATTCCCTGGACCAGGAGGAAGGGCCGCTGCCGGCTGTCGTGGTCCGACTCGTCGTAACCCTCGCGGACGAGTTCGGGAGCGGCGTGGAGCAGGATCGACGTCTCGATCTCGCCGGCGTGCATGTCCGCGTGCCTGTCGGATTCGAGGCCGCCGTACTCGCGGGCACGGTCCCAGTCGGGGCCGAGAGGGAAGAGGGAGACCGCAGGGCCGTCGACGTTGGCTTCCTGGACCACGTTCGACAGGACGTAGTTCCCACCGTGGCCATTGACGATCACCAGCTTGTGGATGCCCGACCGGGCGAGTGAGGCGCGGATGTCGTCGATCACGGCGTACAGGGTCCTGGCGCTGATGCTGACGGTACCGGGGAACGCCGAGTGCTCGTGGCTGCACGAGACGGTGATGGGCGGGAGGAGGTGGACAGGATAGGCGGCGGCGATCTCCTGGGCGATGATGCACGCGATCGCCGTGTCGGTGATCAATGGGAGGTACGTGCCGTGCTGCTCGAAGGAGCCGACTGGGAGCACGGCGACGCGGGGCTGGAGCTCCTGGACATCAGTGCTCGTGGCGGTCGGCAGCAGGCTCATGGTCCTCCCCCTTGGCGGCCCGGTACGCGTACGACCTGATTGTGTCCTGCCCCTGCCGGTCGGGAGCCCAGATAACGAGACCAGCCATTGGCCGAACTGCGCCCTTCTCGGACGCCTCACCCTTCCCGAGACTGCTGCACTGGACAAAGGAGGGGCTCCATGGCAGCGGCACGGAAGCGGCGAGGAACAGCGGCTCGGAAGCGTCGAGAGAAGCGACTCCGGGGCGGCGCCATCGTTGGGGTCGTGGGCGTCGTCGTGCTGGTGGCCTTCTGGAGCGTGATCTGGCCCTATCTCGTGGGTGCGGTTGTTCTGGGAGGTGTTGTCGGCGGTGGGTGGTGGTTGTGGCGCACCGATCGGTTCATCAGGGGCGGTGATCGGCAGTGGCGGCATGACGAGGCCGTGAGAGCTGGGCAGCGGACGCTTGCCGAAGTCGACGTGATGACGGGGACGGAGTTCGAGGACTTTGTCGTGGACCTGTGCCGGCGCGACGGGTGCACCGACGTGCGGAGGGTTGGTGGCTCGCACGACAACGGAGCCGACGTTCTGGGGATCCTTCCCGACGGGCGGAGCATGGTGATCCAGTGCAAGCGGTACACGCCCAAGAGCAAGATCCCCAGCAGGGAGATCCGGGACCTGCTTGGCGCGAAGGTTCACTTCAAGGTCGACGTGGCGATCTTCGTGGCCACGACGTACTTCAGCGGACCGGCTGAGAGGTTCGCCACGGAGAACGACATTCTCGCCGTCCATCGTGATCACCTCGGGCTGTGGAACAACGGGGCCTCGCTGCTGTCGCTCGGCGCGGTGAACGGGCTGGGGCAAGGGGACCGGCGGCACCGGGAGCGGTGGAAGGAGACGTACGGGTAGAAGGCGAGGACGGCCGGAAAACGATGGTGCGAGGGTAGGCGGAGTGGTCCGGGGCTGGTGTCCAGCGTCGGTACTCTGGGGCGCATGTCTACTGCCCCGGTTCGCGTTCGTTTCGCCCCGTCCCCGACCGGCATGTTCCATGTCGGTGGTGCACGGTCCGCTCTCTACAACTGGGCCGTGGCACGACAGTCCGGCGGCACGTTCGTCCTGCGGATCGAGGACACCGACGCGGCCCGGAACAAGCCGGAGTGGATCGACGGGATCATCAACGCGCTCGCGGCGATCGGCATCCACGGCGAGGACGCGGCCTTCGAAGGACCGTACTTCCAGTCGCACAACGCCGACCGGCACCGCGAGGCGGCCCAGCAGCTCTTCAGGGCCGGCCGGGCGTACTACTGCGACTGCACCCGGGAGCAGCTCAAGGAGCGCACCGGGTCGGATCACCTCGGGTACGACGGGTTCTGCCGGGAGCGGGGGCTGGCCTTCGAGGAGGGCCGGGCGTTGCGCTTCCGGACGCCGGACGAGGGCGAGACCGTCGTGGTCGACCTGATCCGTGGGGAGCCGGCGTTCCCGAACAGCGCGATCGAGGACTTCGTGATCGCCCGTGGTGACGGGTCCCCGGTCTTCCTGATCGCCAACGTGGTCGACGACCTGGACGAGGGCATCACACAGGTCATCCGTGGCGAGGAGCACCTGTCGAACACGCCGAAGCAGCAGCTGCTGTGGGAGGCGCTCGGTGCCAAGCCGCCGGTGTGGGCGCACCTGCCGGTGATCGTGAACGAGAAGCGGCAGAAGCTGTCCAAGCGCCGTGACAAGGTCGCGCTGGAGGACTACCTGGCCGAGGGCTTCCTGCCCGAGGCGATGGTGAACTACCTCATGCTCCTGGGCTGGGGTCCTGGTGACGACCGGGAGATCATGCCGTACGAGGAGCTGGAGCAGCTCTTCCGGATCGAGGACGTCAACACCGCGCCGGCGTTCTTCGACGTGAAGAAGCTGACGGCGTTCAACGGCGACTACATCCGCGCGCTCTCGCCGGAGCAGTTCGCCAACGCCTGCGCGCCGTGGCTCGTCGCTCCGTACGTACCGTGGGCGTCGGAGGCGTTCGACAAGGACCTCTTCGAGGTGGCGGCCCCGTTGGCCCAGACCCGACTGGCCCTGCTGTCGGAGATCACCAGCTACGTGGACTTCCTGTTCCTCGACGAGCCGGTCGAGGACGAGGCGTCGTGGAACAAGGCGATGAAGGCCGGCGCCGGCGACATCCTGTCCGACGCCCGTGCCGAGCTGGCCACTGTCGCGGATTGGAAGGCGGACGACCTGAAGGCCGTGCTTCTCGCCGTCGGCGAGAAGCACGGCCTCAAGCTGGGCAAGGCCCAGGCGCCCATCCGGGTCGCGGTCACCGGCCGCACGATCGGACTCCCGCTGTTCGAGTCCATGGAGATGCTCGGCCGGGACCGCGTGCTGGCCCGTCTGGACGCGGCGACCAAGAAGCTGGCCGCCGCGCAGGCGTAGCCGCCGGTCAGGCGACCTTCGCGAGAAGGTCGCCCCAGGCGTTGCCGAAGTAGTTCAGATCGAACCGGGCCAGGGCCTCGTACGCGGCCTTGGCCTCCGTCTGGCGCGCCGCAGCGCGTTCCTGGACCTGCGCCGGCAGGCGGCCGAGGTCCGGGGCGGGCTGCCCGGTCAGCGCGGCGAGGTCGCCCAGGCCGGCCACCGGGCGGATCAGGCAGGGCAGGCCCAGCAGCAGGGCCTCGGCCGCGCAGCGGCTCCAGCCCTCCCTCATCTGCGGGAGGAAGACGCCGACGTCGCACGCGCACAGCAGCCGCAGGTACCGCTCGCGCTCCACGTCGTAGTGGGCACCGTCGAAGCCGATGGTGTTGCTGCCACTGGTGATGACCCGCAGCCCAGGGGCGCCAGCCAGGGCCGCCGCGACCTCCTCGGTCCCCTTCCAGTGCACGGCCTTGCCCGCGTACACGCCGATCACGTTCGGCGGCAGACCAAATTCGGCGCGGCACTCGGTCCGGTCGAAGCCGCGGGCCCGCTCGACCTCCGTCATGTCGAAGGCGTTGTAAATCACCCGGACGTTGCGGACGCCTCGGGCCCGGAGAAACTCGGCCCAGTATGGGGCGACGCAGACCACGGCGGCGCACTGGGGCAGTATGCGGAACAGGTGCTCCCAGAGCATGGCCTCGACGGGAGCGGAGTCGTGCTGCAGCGGCTCGTAGTGGTGCAGGAGGAACACCGTGCGGGCCCGCATCTCCGGGGTGAAGAGCAGCAGGCTCAGGTCGTCCCACACGAAGGTGCCGCTGGCGCCGTCCAGCGCCCGGACCGTCGGGGCCAGGCGGGCGAGGTGGCGGAGCTTGCGCCAGCGGCGGACGCGGTAGGTGCGTTTGTGATCCGGGACCGTGCGCCACTCCACGTCGTCGGCCGTCGCCTCGTGGAGCATCCGCAGGTAGACCCGGCCGCCCGTCCGGCCGACCGGCTCCATCGAGTAGACGACCTGCTTCACGGACGTACCTCCTGTTGGTGTCGGACGTACTCGGTGTGGAGCAGCGCGTGTATGGCCTCCAGGTGGGAGCTGAGGCCACGGGCGGCGTCTGCGAGCGGGAGATAGAAGTCCTCCATGCTCCGGAGGAACCGCCGACGCCTGTCGACGTTGGGCGAGGCGGCGAGATCGCGCAGGTTGTGGAGGCGGTCGGCCAGCCGGACGAGGAGGTCCTCGGGCGGGAGCGCGGCCTGCTTGAAGCGCCAGCGGGTTTCGTCGCCAGCGGCCTTGGGACGCTGTTCGAGGCGGTGGTCGGCCGTCATCGCCCGCAGACGGGCGGTGAATCGGCCGCCCAGGTGCTGGACGAGCAGCGCCTCCGATTCGGGGGCCACCTCCAAGGCGTCGTGGAGGAGGGCAAGGAGAAGGGTCTCGACCTGGCTGACCCTGATCTCGGTGGCGAGCAGAGTGATGATGGCGAGCGGGTGTTCCAGGTAGGGCGTGCCCTGGTCGCGGGTGTGGCCGTCGTACACCGTGAGCGCGAGGGCGCCGGCCACGCGGGCGCGGGACTGCTCGTCCGTGTTCCACGCGGCGGCGCCGAGCACGGTGAGGACGTGGTCCAGGTCGATGGGGTTCATCCGCCTCACCTCGTACGGAGGGTCGTGGCACGGGGGTTGGGCACATGGTCGGCGAGGAGCAGGGTGTCGCCGACTGCCAGGGCGTCGAGGCCGAG
Source organism: Streptomyces bikiniensis (assembly GCF_000716625.1). Taxonomy (NCBI): domain Bacteria; kingdom Bacillati; phylum Actinomycetota; class Actinomycetes; order Kitasatosporales; family Streptomycetaceae; genus Streptomyces; species Streptomyces bikiniensis. The sequence continues at coordinate 131,342 of NZ_JNXJ01000003.1, forward strand.
GTCTGCTGCCGCTGCCGCGGCCTGCTCGGCGGTCCGCAGGATCGGAGTGCCCTTGCGGTTGAAGGAGGTGTTCAGCAGCAGCGGCAGTCCGGTGCGCTGGTGGAACTGCTCCAGGAGTTTGTGCAGGCCCTGGTGCTCGGGGGCGACGGACTGCACGCGGGCGGTGCCGTCGTAGTGGGTGACCGCGGCGATGCGTTCCACTCGGCATCGGCGGACGCGGGCGACACGGTTCATGAACGGGTCGCCCGCCGACATGAACCACTCCGTGGCGTGCTCGGCGAGGACCGCCGGGGCGAAGGGGCGGTATGTAGCTCGCTTCTTGATCGCGTTGAGCCGGTCGCGCGTGGCGGCGTGGCCGGGGTGGGCGAGGATCGAGCGATGGCCGAGGGCTCGTGGCCCGAATTCGAGCTGTCCCTGTACCCAGCCGACGACGTGGTGTTCCGCGAGGAGTGCGGTCACTGTGGGCGTCAGCGCCGGGCCCAGGTCGGTCAGCGCGCGGTACCCAGTCGGCACCGCAGTGGCTGGCAGGGCGCCCGAGTCCGGGCCCCATGCGGCGTCGGTCGGCACCGGGAGGCGCTCTTGGCCGAGCTGGTAGTGCCAGCCGTAGAGCGCGGCGCCGACGGCGGTGCCCGCGTCGTGTGGGGCCGGTGCCACGAAGAGGGTGTCGAAGCCGCTGTCGGCGGCCAGCTGGCCGTTAAGGTGGGAGTTCAGGGCGCACCCGCCCGAGAACACCAACGTCGATGCCCTGGTGAGTCGTCGCAGGTGACGGACGACATGGACGACGGACTCAGCGAAGACCTCCTGGACGGCGGCGGCCAGGTCTGCCCGCTCGTGGTCCTGGTGCTCCGTGACGTTGTCGGCGGTCCAGGCCCGGCCGCCGAGCAGCAGCGGTGTGCTGCTGTCCGCTGAGCCCCAGGGGTGGTCGATGCGGACCTCGCCGTCGTCGCCAAGCTGGATCAGCTCGCGGATCTGTGCTCCGTAGCGCTGGGGATCGCCGAAGGCCGCGAGAGCCATCATGCTGCCTTCGGGCTCGTCGCCGGGCGGGATCACCCGCCGCGCGAGGTTCCGGTAGAAGTGGCCGAGGGAGGAGTGCACGCGCCGGGGGCCGGCCGGGCTAGGCACGAGGGTCGGCATGCCCTGGTGGAGGCGGTCGATGCGATCGGGTCGCAGGTCGTACCCGGTGATGCGCTCGCGGCCCGGGCCGAAGTCGGAGCCGAGGGAGGAGCCGCCGGCGTCGATGACGAGGCCGGCCGCGTGGTCGTGGCCGGAGAGCAGGTAGCCGGAGAGCACGTGGGCCGTGTGGTGGGAGAGCAGGCGGAGGTGTTCGCCGAGCGGGGCGGGCAGGAGGGCGGCGAGTTCGTCTCGCTCCTCGGCCAGCCACCAGCCGGCGGCGGGGTTGGGGCGCATGGAGGCGGCCCAGACGGCGTCGATGTCCTGCGGGTCGAGGCCGGCGGCCTCCAGGCACCACTGGAGCGCGCGGGTCGGGGCGGTGAGCGTGCCCTTGCGGGTGGGGTGGTTGTGCTTGACGCCGCTCCAGCGTTCCTCCTCGGCCGCGTAGAGGCGGCCGTCGACGATTAAGGCGGCGCTGGTGTCGTGGTGGAAGTTCAGTCCGAGGACTGCGGGCATGGTCGTGTACCTCCGGTCTGGGTCAGACGGTGAGGGCCGAGGTGGGGAGCATGGCGGCGCCGGAGTCGGTGTACTCGTGGCAGCGCAGGCAGAACCGGAAGTGGTGGCCTCGGGGCGCGAACACCTTGGCCGCGAAGTCCTCGTCCCAGATGCTGAATTCGCTGTCGTCCTTCGCCATGGCGTTGAAGCAGCGGTAGCAGGACCCGTCCATCTCGATCATCAGGTGCTGGTCGAGGTAGCGGTCGCAGATGCCGCGCAGCTCGTTGGCCGGCTGGCCGACGTCGACGTGGTGCACGTGGTTGGTGACGTGGATGGCGCCGTACGTGTCGCACAGCCTCGCGAGCTGTGTGAGGCGGGTGGAACTGATCCCTTCCAGGACGCTGTTGATGACCACGGTCTTGCCGGCCTCACGGAGACGGGGAACGACGGCGTGGACCTCGTCGTAGTTTTCGTGCTCGTCGTCGCAGCCGATGAGGACCTGGTCGTACGAGCGGAGGGTGGCCTCCATGATCCGCTTGTTGCGGGCCAGGGTGATGGCGTTCGTGCCCAGGACCATGACCTTGTCCGGCAGGCGGGTGCGGGCCGCGTCGCTGAGGGCGGGGAAGTCGCGGTGCACGGTGGGTTCGCCGCCGTTGATGTGAAGCTGCTGGAAGGGGATGGTCTCCAGTCTGGCCAGGATGGTGGAGAACAGTTCCAGGGACATGTTCTCGCCCTGGGCGCCGTCGGCGAAGATGCAGAAGTCGCAGGACCGGTTGCACTTCGTCGTGATCTTGATCTTGGCCGTCTTCAGGATGCGGGGCAGGGGCGCACGCGCGGGCATGGCGGGGACTCCTTGGGTTAGGGGTGGACGTCACCGGGGGTGAGACTGAGGAAGTCCTGCGCAGTGGACTTCTGCCGGTGCCAGAGCGCGAGGGTCGCGCGCAGGGTGCTGGCGGTGGTCGGCTCGGTGGGGATCAACGCCGCCATCCGGGCGGCCAGCCGCTGGGTGGGAGTGGCCTCGTCGGCCGCGAGCGCGTTCAGGGTGTGCGCGGCGGCTCGGAGTTCACTCGCCTCGCGCCGGATCAGGTAGTCGGTCGCCACGCTGGGCGGCGGGTCGAGGTAGTACAGCCAGCGGGCGACACGGACGCGGAGCATCCCGGCGGCCATCACCCAGTCGGTACGGGTGTGCTCCTCGCCCTGGCCGGCGGGCCCCGCGGCGGGAACGCGGCGCATCGCAGCCTCGAGGGCGACGTGGGCCGTGCGGAGCAGGTGACGCGGACTCCGCGGACGGGCATCGGGTCGATCCTCGGCGTGCCCGAGGAACAGCTCGGCGTACCCGTCCAGCCCGTCCGGCTGCCACTGTGTGAGGGCGGCCGTCTTGCCGGGGCAGCGCGTCCGTGTCGCGAGCGCGGCGGCGGCGAACCAGCAGGGGGCCAGGTAGTGCCATGCCACGCAGTGGCGCCGGTACGCGACGATGTCCTCCACCACGTTGTCGGTGCTGTCCGCCGCCAGCTGGTACCGGCCGCCCAGTCGCCCGTGGAGGATGCCCCGATAGAACCGCTCGTCGACCTCGCACCACGGCGCCATCTGCGCTCGGGACTTCCAGCGCTGGAAGTCCCGCGAGCTCCCGCTGATCAGCGACCAGGTCGCGAGTTCAGGTGCGGAGACGAGCCGCCCGTCTGCCTCGGCCACGGTGAACGCGAAGCCGGGCGGATGCTCCAAGAGACGCCGGTGGGAGTTCTCCCTGCCGACCGCGGCGGTGTGCGCGGCGGCCAGGCGGTGGTTCCACTCCTCCCAGTCCGTCGGGGCCTGGGAAAGGAGAACCCGTACGTCGATGTCGGAGTGGGGAGCCAGCAGGTCGGCCGGCTGCCACTTGTGGGTGAGCATCACTGCGCCGATGCCGTGGGCGTCCAGCTCGCGTTCGTACAGGGCTCCGAGTCCCATGTAGAGGGACGGCGCTTCGATCGCCGCCATCACCGTTCCCCCGTGGAGGCGCGGGCGCAGGCGGACCGGGCCGCGTCCGTGGTGAGGAGAGGCAGCACGGGCAGGACGGGGGTGCCTTCGGGGCGCTCCATCCGGTCCCAGCGCAGGTCGTAGTCGACGTAGTGGAAGCCCTGCCAGGCGTCGTTGGTGTTGCGGTCGAGCATGGACTGGAAGAGGTGGGCGAAGGCGTCGTCGAGGGTGCCCTCGACGAGGTGGGACTTCAGAGGGATGTCGCGGTTGTGGAGGATGCAGGGGCGGGCCACACCGGTGGGTGTGATCTTGATGCGGTTGGCGTCGGAGCAGGTGGCGCAGCTGGAGTTGGAGATGAAGCCGATCGAGCCCGCCCAGCCGTCCGGGCGGAGGTACTGCCCGGGGCTGCGGACCCCGAGCTCGTCCCTGCGGACCTCTCCTGCGTCCGCGAACCACTCGTGGAGTCGGTCTCGGACCTCGGCCTCGTTGATGAACTCGGTGTCGAAGAGTGCCTGGGCGGGGCCGATGTTCTGGAGTTCGATCAGCCGGACGGCGATGGGCAGGTCGCGGGCGAGTTCGGCGACGGCGAAGGCGTCGTCCAGGTAGGTGCGCTGGAGAACGCAGTTGATCTTCACACGCAGGCCGAGGGAGAGGGCGGTGTCGAGGGTGCGCCGGGTGGCGCGCGGGTCGCCGCCGCCCATGATCTCGGCGGACCGGGTGGGGTCGAGGCTGTGGAGGCTGAGGTTGAGGTACGTCAGCCCGGCACCGTGAAGCTTCTCGACGCTCAGGCCGCGGCGCAGGTTGCCGTGGCTGGTCATGCCGATCGCTGCGTCGGCCCCGAGGCCGGTGGCGAGGCCCGCGATCACGTCGAGGATGTCCGCCCGGAGGGTCGGCTCACCGCCGGAGCAGTGCGCCTTCTTGATCTTCCAGGCGCCGGCCTCGGCAGCGATGGCCGCGTAGTCGGAGGCGGTCAGAGGACGGTCCTTGTGCCCGTAGTCCGGCATGCAGCGGGGCTTGCAGAACACGCAATCCAGGTTGCAGAGCGAGTTCAGGGTGAAGGCCAGGTAGGGGTGGTTGCGGCCGGTCGCGGCGAAGGCGGCGGCCAAATCGCGGTGTCGTGTGGCGGGCATTGGTCAGCCTCCTACGAGGGGAAAGCGGGCAGCGGGCACCTCGGCCAGGCCGTTGAGCGGCTGGTCCGTGAGGTAGCGGCGCAGGTTGTCGGCGAAGAACGCGACCGCCTCGTTCATGTACGTGCGGCTGAGCGTGGAGCTCTTCGGCGTGAGGACGACCCGGGGGTGCAGCCGCAGCGGATGGCGGGCGGGCAGCGGTTTCGGGTCGAAGACGTCCAGGGCGGCGCCGCGAAGGCGGCCGGCGTTGAGGGCGGCCAGGAGAGCCGCCTGGTCGACCGTCGCCGCGCGGCCGAGGTTGAGGAAGACGGACTTCGACTTGAACGCCGTGAAGAGGTCGTGGTCGAAGAACCGGTCCGTGGCCCGGGCGGCGGGCAGCAGATCGACCACCACGTCGGCGACGGCGACAGCCTGGTGCACCGCTGACGTGTGCATCCACGTGACCCCGCCCCCGGCGGCCACCGGCGGCGTCCGCCGTACGCCGATGACGCCCATCCCGAAGGAGCGGGCCGCACGCGCGAGGTGCCCGCCGATACTGCCGCAGCCGACGATGGTCATCGTCGCCCCCGCCAGGTCGAAGAACTCCTCGGCCAAGTCGTCCTTCCACCAGGTTCGGTTCCGCTGGGCGAGCTGGCTCATGAACAGCCCGCGTGAGAAGCCCAGGACCATTCCCATGGCGTGCTCGGCCATGGGCCGGCCGTGGAACCCGTACGAGCGCGTCAGAGCCACCCCGACGGAGTGGGCCTCGGCGACGGGCAGATGGTCGGTGCCGGCGGCCGGGGAGGCGATCCACCTCAGATGAGGCGCGCCGAACAGCCACGACGGCTCGAACCTCCAGCCGAAGTAGACGTGCGCCTCGGCCAGCTGGTGCGGCACGGCCTCCTTGGTCGCCGTACGGAACTCGACACCGGGGAAGGCGGCCGACAGCGCCCGCTCGTGCTCGGCGGACATCCGCCAGAAGGAGTGCGGGGAGTCAAGACTGATCAACACCACCGGCCGGTTCATCGCGCTCGGCCCACCGCACTCGACGCCGGCACCAGAGCCCAAGGGGCGATGCGCTCGATGACGGAACCGATGCTGGCCTCGTAGTCGTGGCGCGAGCGCACCAGGGCCGCCCCGGCGCTCCGGAGCCGGTCACGTTCGCGGGGCAGGGCGGTCAGGGCGCGGTGGAGCGCGGAGGCCAGGGACCGGGCGTCACGTGGTGCGGCGGTGAAGCCGGTCTCGCCCTCGACGACGGTCTGGGCCAGCCCGCCGGCCGTGGTTGCAACCACCGGGCCCGCTCCGGCTGCGAACGCCTCCAGAGGGATGCGACCGAAGGGCTCCTCCCGAGAGGGAACGACGACCGCGCGTAGGGCCGGGTTGTGCAGCCAGGCGCGGATCGCGGGGGTGAAGCGCGTGATCAGAGTCGCGTCCAGGCCGTACACGCGGATGCGCGCCGCCAGGTCCTCCTGGTATGAGGTCGGGCGCCCGTGTTCGTCCGAGGTCACCGCCGCCAGGATCAGGTGCGGGGCGCGGAAACCGCGCTCCTTGAGGATGCGCAGCGCTTCCAGGAGGTCGTCGAAGCCCTTCGTCGGCACGGCACGGCCCATGGCGAGAAGGAACCCGGCGCGGGCCTTGAAGGGCAAGGGCGGCGCGCTCGTAGGCGGGGCCATCTCCTCCCGGATCAGCCCGTTCGGGACGCTCACGATGCTTCCCCGAGGGACGGCGTAACTGACGACGAGGTGGCCGCGCATGTGGGAGGAGATGGCGCCGATCCGCCCGCCTCGGACGGTCGCCGCCCGCAGGGCGTCCCGCTCCCAGCGGACGCGGGACATGTCCCTGGGCCTTGTCAGCGCGGTCGTGGAGCGGGGCACGAGCAGCAGATCCGTGGTCGGCGATGTGTAGGAGGCCAGACCGAGGAATGGGATGTCGAGGCCGATGAGGAGGCACCGGCTCGCCCGATCAGCGATGCGTACGGCTGCTTCGCCTGCCAGGTCGCACAGCTGCATGGAGCCGTGGATCGAGTCCGGCGGTGCCTGCACCTCCGGGATCGTGATGACTTCGGCCTTGGCCTGTCGCAGCATCTGCTGGACCTCGCTGGTCCACCGCCTGTCATGCGCTCCCACTTTGTCCGACACATGCGGCGTGATCACGGCAAGGCGGCCAGGTGGCAGCAGGCGGGCGAGGGCCGTGAGGAAGGCGCGGTTGCTGAAGCCGGTGCCCGACGCCGCGCCGTAGAAGCCCTCGTGGAGGGCGACGATGACGCGGGGCTGGCGGATCAGCTCCGGTACAGCCGTGGGTGGGGGTGGCGGAGTCGCATGGTCGATGCGCACCGTGTGGTGCCTCCTTCGAAGACGGGGGATCGCGGGCGGGAGCGTCAGGCGCTGGCAGTCGAAGGGCAGACCCCGCGGGTGAGTCGGCACCAGGCGCGGGTGCCATGGGCGGCGGTCGTCAGCGACCAGGCGTCGGCCAGGGCCTCGACGATGACCAGTCCTCGTCCCGATTCGGCCTCCTCCTCGGGAATCGGAGGGGAGGACGGCACGGAGTGAGAGCAACCTCCGTCGGTGACGGTGATCTCGACTTCCAGGCCGCCGGTGGTCGGGTTTGTGCGGTCGACGCACAGGACCAGGGGCGGGCTGCCCGAGGCGAACGCGTTCGTTGCGAGCTCCGACGTGATCAGCCGGACGTCATCGAGGAGGTCCGCCTCGGCGCCGTGGAGCGCGACCGCCACTGCCTCCCGGGCGACCTCGGCCGCCTTCGGCCCGTACGGCAGATCCGTGATCAGCGTGGTCGCGCGGGCGGCGCCGGCGTCGGCCTGCCCGGAGATGGGGGCCGGTCGTCCGACGCTGCGCTCCAGCACGCTGCTCGTACGGGCGCGGGAGGTGCTCGTGCGTTGTTTCAAGGCCCACCCCTTTTCTCCGTCGGCGCCGAACGCGGCGCCTTCCGCCGGGATCCAAGAACACCGGAGGAGGCCGGTCGCGCAGGACCTGATCAACGGGTCAACTCGGTCAACTTCCTTGAGAAGGAGGTGAGTCAGCCGTCCGAGCGCGTCACCATGAGGGAGCGCGAGAAGTGATGGACGAACCACTGGGGCAAGAGGTGGTCACACGTGGCACCGCAGGCAAGGGAACCCAACGCCGTACTGGCGGGGTGCCTCGACGAACTCGGGTGGAGCCCGAAGGCGCTCGCTCGCAAGCTCAACAGGGTGTTCGGAGCGGGGACGGTGGCCGAGTCGGCGCCGTACCACTGGCGGGACGCTGGCTCGCTGCCGCGCTCGCCGTTACCGATGATGGCCGCCTACGTGCTCTCCCAGGAACTGGGTAGACCTGTCTCGGTGGCCGAACTCTGGCAGGACCGCGTGGGCGACTCCTCGGCGCTCGTGCCGGCCGACACGGATCTCGCACGGCCCTGGACCGTGCAGGGCATGGAGGCGATCGTGGAGGACTGGGTGATGGGAGGGCTCGTCGACCGACGCCGGTTCCTCGCGATCTCGGGCGCGGGGCTCCTCGCGATCGTCGCCCAGTACCTCGACGGCACCGCGGGGCGCGGCCAGTACGCGCCCCGGATCACGCCGTCCGCAGGTGCCGATCCGCTCGTTGACCAAGTCGAACAGCACCTGCCCATGCTCTCCGCGCTCGACGACGAACATGGTGGAGCACGTCATCTCCCTTACGTGGGTGCCCAGTTCCGTGCGATCGGGCTGCTGATCCGCGAAGGCGGTCATGCTCCCGCCGTCGCCAGCCGCCTCATCCGCGCGCTCGCGGAGATCGGCCAGCTGGCAGGCTGGATGGCCTTCGACGCCGCCGACCACGGCCTGGCACAGCGCTACTTCGCCACCGCTTTGCGGGCAGCACACCAGGTCAACGACCTGCCCCTCTGCGCCCACATCCTCGGCGACCTCTCCTTCCAGGCCGCGAGCCGAGGCCACCCAGCGGACGCCATCGCCCTCGGCGAGGCCGCTCGCCGGGCCAGCGACGCCGCTCCACCAGCCGTACGGGCATCCGTCCTGTCCCGGCTCGCGTACGCGTACGCCGCCGCCGGCCGCGACAACGACTTCGCGCACACCTGCGGGGCCGCTCGCGAACTGATCGCCAGCCGGGACGGCAGCCAAGAGGAACCCCGCTGGATGTACTTCCTCACCGACAACCACCTGGAGTGCCAGGCCGGTTATGGCCTCATCCAGATGGGCCGCGCCCAGCAGAAAGCGGACGGCGGCCCGAAGGCACGGCGCTTTATCGCCCAGGGGGCAGAGATGCTCCGGTCCGGGGCGTACGACGTTCCACGCGGAGACCCCAGCCAGCGCAGGGCCATGTTCGAAGGAGCCTGGCTGGCCCTGGGCCACAGCGCCCATGGTGACCTGGAGGCCGCCTGCGAGGTCGGCCAGATCGTCGCCGACCGCCTCGACGTCGTGCGCTCGCCTCGCAGCGCGGCCCTGCTCCACCAGCTCGCCGCAGACCTGCGCCGCCGACAGCGCAACGCCCACGTGCGCAGCTTCCTGCCAACCCTGGAGCACGCCCTCGCCGAACACGCCCCGTCGACGCCACCTGGCCGTTAGGGTCAGGATCATGACCGCAGGGGAGCGCGTTGTCGTTGTCGGGGCAGGGGTGGCGGGACTCACCACCGCCGTCGTTCTCGCCGAGGCCGGAACTTCGGTGCACGTGATCGCTGAGCAGGTGCCGGGCGTCACCTCCCTGGCGGCCGGGGCTATGTGGGGGCCGTACCTGGTAGAGCCAAAGGACAAGGTCGACCACTGGGGACAACGGTCCCTAAAGGTCTTCCGCGAGCTGGCCGAGGACCCGTCGACGGGCGTCCGGCTCACCAGCGGCATTGAGGCGTCTCGCACAGCCGAGGCGCCGCCAGACTGGGCCACCACCCTGCCCGGCTTCCGGCCGTGCGAGCCGACTGAACTGCCGGCCGGGTTCTCGGTTGGCTACCGGTTCACGGCGCCACTGATCGATATGCCCACCTACCTCGACTACCTCCTGCGTCGGCTTGATGCCGCTGGGGGAACGGTCGAGCGGCGACGCCTGGCCTCGCTCGCGGACGCCGGTCCTGCTCCAGTGATCGTCAACTGCACGGGCTTGGGTGCTCAGGAACTGGTCCCGGACCATGCCCTTCGGCCTATCCGCGGCCAGCACGTGGTCGTCACCAACCCGGGGCTGACCGAGTTCTTTTCCGAGGACACCGGCCTCTCGCCGGACCTGCTGTGCTTCTACCCTCACGGCGACACCGTCGTCCTCGGCGGCACCGCCATCGACGGCGAAAGTGACCTCGGCCCCGACGACAAGGCGGCGGCCGGCATCCTGGCCCGCTGCGCCGAGGTCGAACCCCGTCTGGCCGAGGCCCGCGTCCTGGAGCACCGGATCGGCGCCCGGCCGACCCGGGACACGGTCCGCGTAGAGGCGGAGCGGGCGGAGGACGGCACCCTGATCCTGCATAACTACGGCCACGGAGGCGCTGGCGTCACGCTGTCCTGGGGCTGTGCTGATGAGGCACAACGCCTGGTGGGAGAACGGTGAGAACGGCCGACAGCGGGAGGCGCCCGCGAGGCGTTGCGGCACTCGCTGGTGCCTCCGAGCGAGCGCGGCTGAGGCAGGCGGTCGCGCGGTCTGACTTGAGCGGGGCCGTCTGACCGGACGACGGAGCCCGGCCGGTGGTCAGGGAGGGCTCCCCGACCACCGGCCGACGGTTCCCGTATGAGGCTGTGCCTGTGTCCTCAGTCCTTGCGCGGGCGGAACTGGTTGGCGCCCGCAGCGACGATGGTCTCCAGCCGGCCGTACTCGAGCATGTCCTCGTGGGTCATGAAGGGGATGAGGGCTTCGCGGTGCGGGATGACGTACTTAAACAGGAGCTCGGCCATGTCGTGCGCGGCTGATTGGGCCTCGGCTCCGGCCTCGGGGTTGTGGACGTGGACGCCAGCGGCCTGGAGCTCTTCGAGGGTGGCGTCATCGGCGAGGGCCTGTTCCTCGTCGGTGAAGGGGCGTCCGTCGAGATGGCGGAAGATGCGGGTACCCGGGGGGCGGTTGAAGTTCGTGTCGAACAGCAGAGCCATCACGTGGGGGCGGGGGGTGGGTGCGGACAAAGGGGTTCTCCGTAGCGGGGCGGGGGTGTTGATGTACCCATGGTCTGGAGAATCCCCGGTTAGCCTAACCGGGGATCGTCGGCTATGTTGTGCGCTCTTTTCGCGGTTCAGGGTCGCCGCGCGGAACTTTTTATGGTCCTGGTTTCGGTTTGCGCTGTCCGTTCCGGCGAGGCGACCACGTGTTTGCCGGTGGCTCGCCGGCCCTGGGCGTTTTGAGGATCCGCGGGGAGCCCGGCCATCAGTCGCAGCCGCCACACGAGTACGTCGCTCACGTGTTCCGCCGTGTCCAGTTCCCTGCGGGCCGCTGCCTGGGTGAGCAGGGTGGTGGGGTTGCGACCGGCGGTCTGGGCCTCGGCGAGGGTGGCTGCGAGGGCGGGCCAGCCGGGCTCGGCCAGGATTCGGTCGGCCAGCTCGGGCAGTGCCTGGCGCACAGCGGTGGCGTGGTGGCGCTGCCAGGCTGGGGCCAGGCGAGCACCCCGCTGGTGGAGCAGCGCCATGGGGTGTTCGGCGGCGGCCTGGTAGGCGGCGCGGAGGTGTTCGGCGGCCCGGTGGGCGGCTTCGGCCTGCTGGGCGTGCTGCTTCTTGGCGTGCCAGGTCGCGGCGGCGATGGCGAGGAAGATCAGCATGTCGATCGCCATAGCCGCGGTGGCGCCGTCCTCTCCGCGGCCGAGGGCCGGGCCGCTGTGGACGAGGTTGCGGGCGGCCTGGCGAAGGGCGCGGTCGTGGCCGCGTGCGGCGCGGACGTGGGAGCGGGAGGCGCGTTCGAACGCGGCGGCGGCGGCCCGGAGTTCTTGGCGGGTGTGGGCGGCGGATGTCTGGGCGAGGGCGTCGAGAACTTCGCCGGTGGCGGCGATCTGCGCGGCGATCATGCCATCGTTGGCGTGGTCGATGACGAGCAGTGCCTGCCAGGCGGCGGCGGTGGCGCGCCGGCGTGCGGACGCGGGTTCGGTCACCGGCGGCAGGGCCGGCTGCTGGGTGACGTCGTCGGAGGTCTGGGCCCAGCGTTCGCGGATGCGGGGCAGGGACAGGTCCGGGGCGAGCTTGGAGCCGGAGTAGAAGACGGGTTCGCCCTTGGCGTTGCGGTCGCCGGGGAGGGCGACGGTGTAGCCGAGGGTGTCGCCTGACGGTGCGATGCCGCGCCGGATGAGCAGGCCGGCTGAGGCGAGGCGTTCGAAGAACTCCTCTTCGCTCGCCGCGCCGGCCACCGAGCGGCGGACCGTCTCGCGCAGCTCCTCGCGCGAGGTGCGCTGCTGGCCCCGGCGTTCGGCTTTGTGACGTTCGGCGCTGGTGGGGCGTTTTGCAGCGGTGCCATCGCCCGGCGTGACCCGGCGCAACCCGTAGTCCGCTTCGATGAGGCGGGCCTCCGCCTGGGCGCGGCGAGCCTCGTTGTGCAGGCGGGGCCTTCGGCCGTCGTCGCGGACCAGGGTGGCGATGATGTGGATGTGGTCGTCGGCATGCCGGACGGCCGCCCACCGGCATGCCTGGTCGTCGCCGTCGAGGGCGATGCCGGTGGCGGAGACCATGCGGCGGGCGATGGCCGCCCAGTCGTCGTCGGACAGGATCGGGTCTTCTGGGCTGGCGCGCACAGACAGGTGCCACACGTGCTTCTTGGGGCGCCGGCCGGCGGGCAGGGCGTTGACGGGCTGGTCGAGCAGGCGCTCCAGCTGCTTGTAGGTGGCGCTGGGGTTGCGGCCGGGGTCAGGGGTGAGCGGGTCGAAGGCGGCCACCAGGTGCGGGTCGACGTGTTCTTCGTGGGTGCCGGGGCCGTAGAGATATCGGATCAGGCCGATCGTCTCGCTGCCTCGCTTGTGGATGCGGGGGATCACGCCGGGGCACCACCGTCGCGGTGGGCGAGCAGGGCGTCGGCGGCGTCCTCCATACGACGGGCCGCGCCCAGGACGGCCTGAGCGGTGGCGTCGAGATGGGGTGCGTCGGCGCCGGAGTTGAGGGCCTTGGCGATCTGGTTGAAGAGGCCGTGGATGCGGCCCAGATGCCGGCGGGCGGCGAAGATCTCGTCGAGGACTTCGCGTTCGGTGGCGATCTCGGCGGCGGTGCGAGTCAGGTCGCGGGCCGCCTTGTCCACGGCGTAGGCGAGGAAGGCGGCGTTGCTCATCTGGCATTGAGCGGCTGCGTCGGTGAAGCGTTTGTACTCGGCGTCGTTCATGCGGCAGCTGGGCTGACGCAGGCGCTTGCGGGGCTTCGGCTGACGGGCGCGCTGGCGCCGCCGTGAAAGGGACTCGGCCTGCCGTCCCCCTCCAGGCTGCGGTCCGCCCTCGGCCGCTGCCTGCCGTCCCGGTGCCCCCTGGCGCCGGGACTCTCCCGCCACCTCCGGGGCGGGAACTCCGGGAGCATTGCTCCCGGGACAACTTGCTCCGCCGTGGTCTGGGGTTGTGGACGGCTGCTGCTGGGACATGGCGAGTTCGTGGTGCGGGTCGTGCATGGGTCTCCGTGTCGGGTTGTGAGGTGAGTGGCTGGGCGAGGTGGCCGTCAGCCGTGGCGTGAGGCATTCAGTTCGGCCTTGACCTCGCGAACGATGACGCCGGCGTCATCGCTGGCGACGGTGTATCCGTCGCCGCGTACGACCTCTTCCAGGTAGTCGCGGGACAGGCGGCCGTGCTCGTCGTGGAGACGGTGGGCGTAGTCGCGAAGGACTTCGTCCGTGGCTCGGGGCTTGCGGCCCGGCCGCTTCGGCTTTGGAGTAGCGCGCTTGCCCGGCGGGGTTCGCGAGCCGCTGCCCGTGGGAGGCAGAGCCGCCTCTTGCGGGCGGGCCGTCGATTCCGGGCCGGAGTGGGCGGTGGGATTCGGGCGGGCGGATCGCAGGCGGGCGCCCGGGTGGGATTCCTCATCGCCCGGGTCTGATGGGTGCGGGCGGGCGCGATCATTTGCCCGCCCGTCGCCGTCCGCCCGGCAGTGGTCGGGCTGTCCTGCGGGCGGGCTGGCGGGCTGCCCGGCGGGCGGATCCCAGCGCCCGGGCAGGTCGATGGTGGCCAGGGCGGCTGCCTGGCGGCGGGTGGCGAGCTGGCGCAGCAGCTGCTCGTTGCGGCGCGGGTCGGCGTCGATACCGGAGCGGGCGAGGGCCTTGGACAGGCGGCGAACGGTGCGCCGACCCGCCCATCCGGCCCGCTGCTCAGGTGTCATCTCGGCGAGGCGGGCGGCCAGAGCGACGGCTCGGTGTGTGGCCCGGTCGCGGACGATCTGCGCGGCGCCCTGGTCCTGCTCGACGATCCCCAGGCGGGCGAGCAGCCGCTCGCGGGCCTGTCGCGTGAGAACGGCGGCGAGCCCGCGGGATGCGGCGTCGGGGGTCCGCTGGCGGAGCTCGATGCCCATGGCCAAGTGCCACAGCACAGCAGCCATCACCGGGCCGGTGAAGGCGCGCACGGTGCCGCCGACCGGGCCGGCCTCGGCGAAGGCGGGGATGGTCTGCATGGCGGTGATCACCCAGACCAGAACTCCGGGCAGGCCGGCCGCCTGCTTCGGCCCGTGCAGGTTCTGGCGGGCCATCAGCGCCATCGAAAACAGGGCGAGCTCGGCGGCGGCGAACATCGCGGTGCGCTCGGCGGTGTTGCGCATGTCGAGGTAGTGGGCGGCGAACCGCCAGCTCGTGTCCGCGCTGTAGGCGGTGCACACGAGTGCCGCCACGGTCGCTGTGACGACGGCGGCCGAGGGGCGCCGCTTCCGATCGCGGGTGTGATGTTGGCTGCGTCGCGTCTTCAGGCCCCCGAGCAGTGCGCCGGCGGCGACGGCCAGGACGGCCACGGGCACGAGCGGATCATCGGTGAACGGGAGCGAAGCGGTGGCGAGCGTGTCGGTTATGGCAGGGGGCATGTACGGGGCTACTCCGGGGAGATTGAGGAGGCGATCACGGCGTTCACGGAGGGGGCGTACACGCGGGGCCCCCTTCTAAAGGGGGCCCGCGCGTGATCGCTTGGGTGCGTGTACGGCGTGGACGGTCGCGTGATCGCTCTACCTGCGGTTTTGCGGTGAGCGTGTGCGCTGTGAGGGGTTCACGGCGGTCTGCGGGCGCGAGGGCCGCGTGTACGGTCGCGTGAACGCTTTCGGGTGTCGGTGCGGGGTTCAGCCGACGGCGGTGAGGTGGCGGGCGGAGGCGTAATAGCGGGCCTGCTGGCCGCCTCCGGCCCCTCCGGCGGTGCCGTCGGCCTTGGTGGCCAGGCCGCTGTCGACGAGGCGGCTGAGGTGGCGTCGCGCCTTCTCGATGTCGGCTCGTTCGGGGTCACCGCCGCCGATGAGGATGATCGCCAGGTCGCGTGCGGTCAGCCCGTTGGGGGCGTTGCGCAGCAGGGCGGCGGGGTCCTTGGTGGGGTCGACGGTGGTGGTGCCGCGCACGTGGTCGTGGGTGACGTCCAGGGGGCCGACTTCACCGGTGGAGGTCTTGAGGTGGTGGAGGGTGACCGCGGGGTCGCCTGCTCGGCCGGTGACGAACAGGACGCTGCCCGCGCCGGAGGTGTACCAGGTGGAGCCGTAGACCTGGTCCAGGCTGGGGCGCTGGCCGCGCGGCGCGTCGGCGGTGGCCTTGCGCTGGTGGTGCAGCTCCATGATCTCCACGCCGTTGCGAATGGCGCGCATACGGGCGTTGTGGAAGGCGACCGCGAGGCTGTCGTCGACCATCGTGCTGACCGCGTCCTTGAGGCTGTCGATCACGATGGTGTCGGCCTGGTGGGCGGCGGCGAGGTCGGCGAGGAGGTCGGGCTCCTTGTCGAGGGTGGCGGGCAGCGGACCTTCCCAGACCACGAGCCGTTCGCGCAGGATCTTCTCGTCGGTGGGGAAGACGCGGCGCGCCATGGCCTTGGCGATCTGCTTGGGGCGGTCCATCGCCAGGTAGAGCACGCGCCTGCTGGGGGCGACGGGCATCTCCAGGACGGTCTCCTGCAGGCCGATGCGAGCGAAGATCACCTGATGGGCCAGGGTGGTCTTGCCGACGCCTGGAGCTCCGACGATCATCAAGCTCTCGCCGGATGCCCAGACGGTCTTCTCTCGGGTGCCCCACAGGGGCTCGGTGTCCGCGCCGCTCTCCTTGACGAACGACCACCCGTCGGTGATGAACCGCGAGAGTCGTCCCTGCCCCGAGGCCAGGGCGCGCTCGCGCTCGGCCCGGACCTCGGTCTCGACCTCGCTGCGGATGACGTCGGGGTCCGCTCCGGGCTCCATGGCCCGCTGCACCGTGCGCAGGCCCGAGGCGCGCAGGCGCCGCAGGTCGGACATCCGGCGCACGATCCCCGCATAGTGGGTGGCGCCGCTGACCGAGGGGGCGGCGGAAGCGAGCCGGTGCACGTATGCGGCGCCGCCGACACGCTCCAGCTCGTCCTGCTCGCGCAGCCGGTCGCAGAGCATGATCGGGTCAGTGGGCTTGTCCTCGCCGCGCAGGGAGAGGACCGTCCGCCAGACCGTCTCGTGCGCCGGCCGGTAGAAGTCCGGCCCGTCGAGCAGGTTCCGTACGGCGTCGACCACTGCGGAGTCGTGCATGCACGCGCCCAGCACGGCGGCTTCGGCGTCCGCGTCGTGCGGTGGCACGGCGGTGAAGTCGTCGAAGGAGCGGGAGGGCCCGTGGGTGTCGTGGTGTGGCGCGGCAGGACGCGATTCGTCCATACTGGGCACTGAGCTCCTCACTTGCGAGCCGTATGGGACGGCGAATCCCAGGTCACGCAGGTCAATCGTTCAGGGATGGGCGGTTTCGAGGGTTCGAGCTTGGCCCCCGGTGTTCGTAGCACCGGGGGCTTTTTGCGTTCACCCCCGTGCGGGGGCGGACGACCCACACTACCTGACGTTTTCGGCAACGCAATGGTTGCGTTCGGCTCCGCAATGGTGTTTCCTTGGATCATCGCCCCGGGTGTCCCCTGGGCCTGACCGAGGAGGTGGAGACATGAGCGGCGATGAAGGGGCGGCCCGCGCCGGCCCGGACCGGCCCTTGCCCGAGGACTACGTCGCCCAGCGGATCAAGCTCGAACGCGAAGCGCGCGGGTGGAGTACGGTCACGCTGTCCGAGCGGATGGCCGAGGCCGGCCACCCCGTCAACCAGGCCGCCATCTGGCGCATCGAGAGCGGCAAACCAAGACGCCGTGTCAACCTCGACGAGGCCATCGGCTTCTGCAAGGTCTTCGACCTGGACATGGACGAGCTGACCAGCCCGCCCGGTCAGATCGCCAACGCTCACGTCCGCAGGCTCATCGCCGAGTACGTGGGCAACTACAAGCAGCACCTCGCGGCCCGCAAGGAGATGCGCCGGATCCAAGGGCAGCTGCAGGAGTACACCGACGCCAACCCGAACCAGGAAGACCTGGTCAAGGGATTCCTGGCGCACGAACTCGCGGTTGCCTCCAACGGCGAGTTCCACCGTCACTTCCCGCCGTCGAAGCTGATCAGCTACCTCGGCGAACACGTCAAGGACATCACCCCGAAGGACTGACCGGCCCGCCGTCCCCCGCTGCTACGAACAGCAGGGGCTGGCCCTCGCCGCGTACGTCCCACCGCACACCGCCCATCCCTGAACAATCGCGGCCAGCACGGGATTCGCCGTCCCACGCTCGGCCAGAGAAGGACTTCCCCTTGCCCGAAAACGGTCTTCCGCTTGCCCAGATAGCCCGCCTCCTGGACGTCCCCGAGGACGCCCTGCGCACCCTCGTGGCCCAGCGTCGACCCGCCAGCGGTGACGCCACACTCGTCGCGCTCACGGTCGAGGAGGCCGCCCGCCGCCTGGGCATCGGCCGCACCAAGCTGTACGAATACGTCTCCGCCGGAGAGATCGCCTCGGTCAAGATCGGCAGTCTCCGGCGCATCCCAGCAGAGGCGGTGAACGACTTCCTCACCCGCCAGCTCGGCGCGTCGGACTTCGGGACAGCCGCGTGACCGACTCCCGTACCGCCAAGTCTCGTCAGCCCAACGGCGCTTCGACCATCTACCTCGGCAAGGATGCCCGTTGGCACGGCCGCGTCACCGTCGGCGTCAAGGACGACGGCACCCCGGACCGGCGCCACGTCAGCCGCAAGACCCGCGCCGAGGTCACCAAGGTCGTCCGCGACCTGGAGCGCCAGCGCGACAAGGGCGCCGTCCGCAAGGCCGGACAGTCGTGGACCGTGAAGACGTGGCTCATCCACTGGGTCGAGAGCATCGCCGCAGCGCACGTCTCGGAGAACACGATCGATGGCTACCGGGTGGCCGTCTACCACCACCTCATCCCCGGCCTCGGCGCCCACCGCCTGGAGAGGCTCGACCCCGAGCACCTGGAGCGCTTCTACAAGAAGATGCAGGACAACGGCAGTGCCGCCGGCACAGCCCACCAGGCCCACCGGACGGTCCGCGCGGCCCTCAACGAGGCCGTGCGCCGCCAGCACCTCACCTCGAACCCGGCCTCCATCGCCAAGCCCCCCAAGGTCGAAGAGGAAGAGGTCGAGCCGTACACGGTCGAGGAGGTCCAGCGCCTCCTCGCCGAAGCGGGCAAGCACCGCAACACCGCCCGCTGGGTTATCGCGCTCGCCCTCGGCCTGCGCCAGGGCGAGGTCCTCGGCATGCAGTGGGACGACGTCGACTTCGAGCTCGGCGTCATCCGCGTACGCCGTGGCCGCCTGCGGCCCCGCTACAAGCACGGCTGCGGCGACCGCTGCGGACGCAAGCCCGGCTTCTGCCCCCAGAAGATCAACACCCGCCGCGAGACGAAGAACGCCAAGTCCCGCGCCGGCCAGCGCCCCATCGGTGCCCCCGACGAACTCCTCCAGCTCCTCCGGCAGCACCGCGAGGAGCAGGCCCGCGAGCGATCCCGAGCCCGCGACCTGTGGACGGAGAAGGGGTACGTATTCACCTCGCCCACTGGCGAGCCCCTGAACCCGAACACCGACTACCACAAGTGGAAGGAGCTACTGCGGGCCGCCGGCGTTCGCGACGCCCGCCTCCACGACGCGCGCCACACCGCGGCGACGGTCCTGCTCATCCTCGGCGTCTCCGATGCGGTCGTCGACGCCATCATGGGTTGGGAGCCCGGCAAGTCCGCCCGGATGCGCCGCCGGTATCAGCACCTGACCAGCCGCGTCCTCAAGGACACCGCGGCCAAGGTCGGCGGCCTCCTGTGGGGCACGGACCAGACTGCGGGTAGCGCTGAGCCGGAGGCCGGTCAGAGCCCCGTTCCCGCCGAGCTGGTGGTCCACGTCGCCCGCCTCGGCGAGCGGCGCGTGCCCTTCCTCCACCGCGAGCACGCCGACGAGGTCGTCGCCCGATGGGGCGAGGACTGGCCCGACCACACCGCCGAGGTCGAGGAATGGGACCGCTGGCGCTGGGAACACGAGGGCCCTGGCGGCGCGAGTGCCATCCGCGACCGTGTACCGGAGCGGGCCGTGGTCTTCCACGCCCGAGCCCTGTTCCTCCCCGGTGGGGAACGCGCGGCGACCGGGGTCCCGGAGCAGTGGTCGGTGTCGGCCTGGGACTTCGAGACCGACCGCTACACCGACCGCTCCTCGGCCTGGCGCACATCTCGCCGCCCTGGCACAGGCCAGGAGGTCGAGGTCCAGGTGCGAGGCACGGACAAGGCCGCCGTAGAGGCTGCCTTCGCCGAAGCGTCTGCACAGGCTGTGGACCGTGCCCGAAACCCGGGGAAGTACGGCGACACCGACGAGTGGTAGCGAGAAAGCGATCAGACGAGCCCTGACCCGTTTTGGACAGGGCTCGTCTCTGCGGCCGTCACGCCGGCGGCGACAGATCCACGTCCAAGTCTGCCGCGAGCTGCTCAAGTTCGAGCAACGCACCGCGTAGGTCAGCGGACAGCGCGAGGGTCAGCTCCGTCAGGGACTTCGCCTCCGTCGCGTCCTTATCGTCCGGCTCGATCAGGCCGATGTCGAGATTGACGTCCTTCGTGGCTGCGAGCTCGGCACCGTCGAACACCTGCAGGCGGCCCGATGGCTTCCGGCGGGCGATCGCCTCGGCGGTCTCCTCGCACTCGCCGACTCCGAAGACCCGCTTTTCGAAGTCCTCCAGATGCCCGGGGAGCAGCGGGTTTTGCTTCAGTGTGAAGCGGTTGCCCGTCCTCAGGTCGTACACCCAGAGCTGCTGCGTGTGCGGGGGCTCATCATCGCTGCGACGCGGCGGGGCGGCGTCGAAGAAGAGGACGTTGGCCTTGACGCCACCCGCGTAGAAGATCCCGGCGGGCAGACGCAGCATGGTGTGCAGGTTGAACCGCTTGAGCAGCTCACGGCGGATAGTCGCTCCTCGGCCGCCCTCGAAGAGGACGTTGTCGGGGAGGATCACCGCAGCGCTGCCGTTGTCGGTGAGCAGGCTCGCGATGTGCTGGACGAAGTTGAACTGCTTGTTGGTCGTGGTCTCCCAGAAGTCCTGGCGGTGGTACGACATGTCCTCGCGGCTCACCGTGCCGTCGACATGGGTGATCACGATCGAGGACTTCTTACCGAAGGGCGGATTGGCCAGCACCTTCGAAGCCTTCTTGGCTGGTGGTTTGGCCAGCGCGTCCTCGACATGGATCAGGGGCTTGCCATCGGGCCTGCCGATGCCGTGGAGGAGCAGGTTCATCGCGGCGAGGCGTGCGGTCGCCGGCACCAGCTCGGTGCCCCAGATCGCGCCCTCGTCGAATCGGGCGGACTCCTTGACGGACATCTCGTCGCCATACGTGTTCACGATGTAGTCGTGCGCGGCGAGCAGGAAGCCACCGGTTCCGCAGGCCGGGTCGGTGATGGTGTCCTCCGGGGTAGGCCGCATGCACCGCACGATGGACTCGATGAGCACCCGTGGGGTGAAGTACTGCCCCGCACCAGCCTTGGTATCTTCCGCACTACGGGCGATCAACGCCTCGTAGGCGTCGCCCTTGATGTCCTTGCTGGACCCCAGCCAGGGTTCCTTGTCGATCAGGTCGACGATGAGGCGGCGGAGGTTGGTCGCGTTCTGGATTCGGTTACGGGCGCGGTGGAAGATCAGGCCAAGAGCGCTATTCCGCCCCTCGTCCTGCTTGCCGAGGTCTGTGAGGAGCTGGGTGTACGTCTCCTCCAGCTGCTCGCCGGAGAGATCGAGCAGTTGCGTCCAGCCGCGCCCCTCCCACTCTTCGGAGTCGGGGAGTACATGGCGGCGCTGAGATGCAGGGAGATCCTTGTTGGCCTCCTCCTTCTCGGCGGCCATCTTGAGGAACACCAGGAAGCTGAGCTGCTCCAGGTATTCGAGGCTCGATACGCCGTCGTCGCGCAGGACATTGCAGTAGTTCCAGAGACGATCGACGAGACGACGTGCTTCCGGCTTCACTCGGTGAACTCCAGGGGGAGGGTGGTCTGTTCGCCCTCGGAGAGGGGGGTACGGGATGTGGGGGCCGGCGGGGGCGAGGCTTTGGAAGCAGGCTGCTCGGCTGCGCTCTGGCTTTTCCGCCTGGCCTGGGCAGCGGCCCGCCGAGCCGCTTTCCGCTCGGCTTCGGCGGTCTCGCGCTCGACCCGGATGCGCTTGAGAAGGTGCTCGGCGGGCTCGTCGTGAGGATCCTGGGGGACGAGCCGGCCAGCGAAGGCTTCGGCGAGGAGGGTGCGGCGGAGGGCGTTGGCGTGGGCTTCCATCTTGTCCAGGAGCAGGTCCAACGCGTCGACACGGGCCAGCCGCCCCTTGGTCTCAGCGATGAGCCGCCGTTGCTCGTCGAGCGTGGGTACCGGGAATTCCACAGCTTTCAGCCGAGACGCGCTCAGGTGTGCAATGTTGGTCGTGATGCGCACCTCACGCATGAACCGGCCTGCATGCAGGTGACGGCGGAAGACGAGAAGCGCCCAGCCGGGGAGCACCTCGTCCCCAGCCCGGAACCGCAACAGGCTGTTCGTGAAGGCCACGCCCTCGGGGATGCCCTTGTACATCGCCGGCCGCCCGACGAGATGAGGGCTCTGCCCTTCGTTGAGGAGGATGTCTCCAGGCAGGAGACGGTATTTGCCGAACCCTTCGGAGAAGTCCATCTCCATGAGGCTCGTGGTGTCGATGCGGTCCTCGAAGACGTTGGCAACGCGCAGGTACGGGCGCATCTTGGGGCCGTCGTGCCAGTCAGGGTGGCGCGCTCTGCCGAGGTCGACGATCCCGGCTTGGCCTGCTGTCATCGCCTGCCAGCCCTCGGGCCAGGCGGCCGACTCCGGGATGGCGTCGAGAAGAACCTTCTTGCGGAGGGTGGTGACGTAGGACCGGGCATGGGCGATGAGCTGGGTGATCTCGCCCAGCCGTGCGAGCCGCTCGTCCAGGGCGTCGGCGATCCGCCGCTGTTCGGCAGCTGGCGGGACGGGGACGGGCAGCGACCGGATGCCGTTCAGCCCCAGGCGGGCCCGCCCGATGCCTCTCAGACTGGCAGCCGCATGCTGCTTGGTCGCCGGGGCGATCAATGCCTGAAGCAGCCACTCGGTGGAGACCTCCGGATGCGCTCGGAACCGGATGCAGTCGGCCTTGACGATGGCCGGCCCCACGTACTCCGGGACAATGCAAGCTCGTGGCAGGTCGTCGCCGAGCGACGCGATGACAAGGTCGCCTTCCCGCGCCTCATGCGCGGCCAGACGCTCGAAGTGACTCTTCGAGATGTGCGTCCGAACATCACGGAACTCTCCGTCGCCAATGTTTTGCAGGCGGAGTACGCGCGGCCCTGAGTCGGTGTAGTGCCGTGTCGCAAGATTCGACCCGAAAGGACCGTCCGTGACAGGACGCTCGTCCGCGGATCGAAGGTCGTCGAGTTCGGCCCAGCACCAGCTGGCCGGAAGCTCTACCGCTGCTATCTCCGGCGCCCCCACTGCCCCGTCATCGCTCTCCACGCTCACGCACCCAGTTCCCGATCCAGTTCATTGATCAGCTCGTCCGGTGTTCGCGTTCCTTCCGCGAACACCGCTCTGAACCTGCTCCAGCCGCCTGCAGCCCGGCACAGCGCATGCTGCTCCAGGGCGTCCACGGAGACGGTCGCTGAGGTGGCGACCACGTTCGCGATGCGCTTCAGCCAGGCGAGCTG
Organism: Streptomyces bikiniensis; assembly: GCF_000716625.1. Taxonomy (NCBI): domain Bacteria; kingdom Bacillati; phylum Actinomycetota; class Actinomycetes; order Kitasatosporales; family Streptomycetaceae; genus Streptomyces; species Streptomyces bikiniensis. The sequence continues at coordinate 154,041 of NZ_JNXJ01000003.1, forward strand.
CTCTTCCGTGAATGTCGCTCCCGCCGTCTCCTGACGCGCGAGCCATTCTTGGAAGCGAAGGTCCACGGTATCCCGGTATGGCCGGAAGTCGCCTCCGTCGAGTCTCAGCTCGTACCGGAGAACCGAGAGCAACTCGGGCAGCCCGGCGTTTCGCCGCCGCTTGCCCCGTGCGATGCCGAGGTCGACGTATGCCTTCCAAAGCTGTTGCCCGGTCCATCGCTGGTGGGGAGGACTGACCCTGCTGAGAAGCCCGTCGATCCGTGCCTCGACCTCGCTCAGCGACCGCCGTTCCTTGAAGGCGATGCGCAGGGCGGCGAACCGGTCCTGCTGGTCTGCCATGTACTGGCGCCAGTCCTTCACGGTGCGTTCGGCTCGCATGAGGTCCGTCACACCTTCGGCGATCACACCGCCGTCTTGGCTGAGGTGGTCGATCTTGATCCAGCGGCGTCGTGCCGCTTTGATGAGCGCCTCACGCAGCGCCTCACGCTCGACGAACGGCCGTAGAGCCTGGGCCAGCACAGCGTTCAAGACCGCCTCGTCGGTGGCCGTGGGGGCGATCCCCTCCGCTGACGGCGCCTCGTTCCCCACCGTCTCCTTCTCACCAGCAGCCCTCGCCCGCTCCTTCGCCAGCCGGTCCGGATCGGTGGCATGGACCAGGTCGGTCACCAGCTCGGTCAGCTTGCGGCCGCCCGCACAGCCCTCGATCCGGGCCAGCTGCTGCTCGTCGAGCCGCTGCCCGAGCCGACTCAGGCGGCCGGCCAGGGTGGAGGCATCGTCGACGGTCAGCGGAACCCCTTGCGCACACGCCCGGAGCAGACGCTCCAGGCTGGGCAGCTCCTGCAGGTCGTCCCGTACGAGTGGTCGTGCGTCTACCATGGCGTGCTCGGTCACGCCCACAGCGTCGACGATCACGAACCGGTCCTTGCACAGCGCATCCTCTGTGACCCTGCGCAGGTCCTCCGGCTTGATGATCCGGGCACCGCGACCCTTCATCTGCTCGAAGTACGACCACGTCCGTACGTCCCGCATGAAGACCAGGCACTCCAGGGCGGGGATGTCGGTGCCCGTGGCGATCATGTCAACGGTGACGGCGATTCGGGTCTCCGGTGCGTTGCGGAACTCTTTGATCGCCTTGGAGGGCTGTGCGGTCTCACTGTTGATCTTCAGGCAGAACTTGTCACCTGCGTTCCACGCCTTGCGGATCTCTGCAACGATAGCGTCTGCGTGCCGGTTCGTCTCCGCGAAGACCAGGGTCTTCGGGACGATGCTCCGCTGGTGCACGATCTCACCAGTCTCGGCATCGATGTCGGGCGGGAAGATCTCCGTGAACAGCCGGTCCCTGAAGGTCTCGATGACGGTCCGGATCTGGCTCGTGGACTCGACCCGGGTGTTGAGCTCGGCAGCCGTGTACTCGTCGTCCTCGTCCTGCTGGTGCCAGTGCTGCTCACGCGTGACACGGTCCACATGGGCCAGGACGGTGTTGATCTTCTCGACGGTGCCGTCAGGGGCCTGGGCCTCGGTCACGGCCGGGATCTTCGATCCGTCCCGGGTGATCCGGGTCGAGATCCGGTAGACGTCGTAGTCGACGTTGACCTCGTCGGCGACCGCTTCCTCGTAGGTGTACTGGCTGACCAGGTTGTTCTCGAAGAAGGCGAACGTCGGTCCGATCGGGGTCGCGGTCAGGCCCACGATGTGTGCGTCGAAGTACTCGAGCACGGGCCGCCAGGAGCCGTAGATCGAGCGGTGGCACTCGTCGATGACGATGAAGTCGAAGTAGTCGGGCGGAAGCGCAGCTGAGTAGCGCACCTTAGGCGGTCGCTTGCCGAGCCCCGCCGTCCCACCGCCCTCGAAGCTGCGTGCCTCATCGCTGTCGGGTGCGGGTGGCGTCTGCCCGGTCAGCATGCACCACAGTCGCTGGACCGTAGTGATCACGATCTTGTCGGAGTCCGTTAGGCCCGATGCCCCGCCCGACAGGTGCTTGAGGGGGAAGTCCTCGTGTAGCGGCTTCTTCGATTCCGCCGGCTGGAAGCCGCGGTACTCCAGGAACGCCTGCTCACCCAGGTTGTAGCGATCCACGAGGAACAGCACGCGATGCGCGCCCGCGTGCTTGAGCAGCCGATGGCTCGCTTGGACGACGGTGTACGTCTTGCCGGCTCCGGTGGCCATCTGGATGAGGGCCCGTGGACGGTCGTCGGCGAGAGAGTTCTCCAGGCCCTCGATGGCCCGGCGCTGAGCGTCGTACAGCTGCCGCTGCGGATCCAGGTGGACGCCGGGCAGCCTGCGCAGCCGGGCTCTCAGAGAGGGCGTCTCAGGGTGGTGCACGGCATTGCGCTTCCAGCGGGCGAGGGTGGCCGGCTGGGCCGGGGCGAAGACGTAACGGCTGCGGGCCCCGCCCTGGGGAGCGTCGGCGGCGGGTGTGCCGTCGAGGTGTTCGGCGTCGAGGGCGTTGAGGAAGACCCAGGCATGGCCGTTGGTTCCGTAGCGGAACGGGAGGGGGCGCTCCCGCCAGGTGCGCCGCTGGTGCTGCGCGGCGATCGGAGCGGCGAGCCGGTCGGCCTCCGCGAGCATTTGGTGGGGGTCGTCCGAGTCGATCCCCGCTACGACGAGGCCGCTGAGGTCCCGGTCGACATGCAGGAGGTAGACCCGCAGACCTTCGAGCTCCGGGTGCGCCGTCCGGACCGCCGCCGGATCAGGGGTCAGGTCGCGCTCGTGCGGGGCGCACACCCTCCATCCGGCGTCACGCAGAGCCTGCTCGACCTTGTCACTGTTTCCCTGCGCGCCAGAAGCGCTCACGGTCCCTCCCCGTACCCTCGCGGCCTTCAGTGCTCTGTGCCTGCCCCGCGCCCTGAAACAGCCCGCCAGCCCCACCCATTACACCAGTTGACGTACACACGTCCTCGGCTTCCGCCAGCGCGTGGACGATGACCGTCCGGATCTGGCCATGGGCTCCGGCGCGTCACGGTCAGTGCGCGTCCGTACAGTGGGCGGTAAGTTGCGTCGGGCCAAGTAGGCCCGGTCCGTAGGGGAAGGGCCAGGGAAGACCAGGAAGGACGCTCGGGTGTATGTGACGAGGCTCCGGCTCGACGGCGTGCGTGGTTTCCACGGCGCTCGGGCCTGCGACCTCGATTTCACGCGCCCGGATGGAAGTTATGCCGGCTGGACCGTCCTCGCCGGGCGAAACGGCGCGGGAAAGACGACCTTGCTGAGGTCGATCGCCCTAGCCCTGGCTGGCCCGGAACGGGCCAGCAGGCTGGATGGCGAGGTCGAGGACTACCGCACCTACGGGCAGTTCCGGGGAAGGCTGGAGCTGTCCCTGCGCGCGGACCGGGATGCCGACCTCGGGGCCCCCTCTCCGTCCGATTCGCGTACGGTCTCCATGGTGTGGGAGCCGGGCCGCGAGCCGCTCAGCGCGGAGGACGCACCCCCGACCCGTGTCCGGTTCCTCACCGACCCAGGCGCCAAGATCGCCAACCATTTGTGGGACTTTTCCCCGCCACCGGGCTGGTTCCACGCCGCCTACGGCCCCTTCCGCCGCCTCAGCGGCACCGGCCTCTTCGAGCGCGACCGGCAGAATCCGGACCGTGCTGAGGCCCTGCGCACTCTTTTCGAGGAGCAGTCGGCCCTCACTGAGTCGGTGGTGTGGCTCGTCTCCGTCCACACGCGCCGACTGGAAGGCGAAGCCGGCGCAGAGGAGCTGCTGGAATCGGTGCTCGCGCTTCTCAACGACGATCTGCTGCCGGGCGACTTCCGCGTCGAGGAGGTCACCTCGCGCGGTCTGTGGCTGCGGCGGGCCGACGGCGTGGGGCCACTCATCGCCCAGTGGCGGATGAGTGATGGCCTGCGCACCGTCACGGCGCTGGTCCTGGACGTTGTACGCCAGATGCACGCCGCCTACGGAGGGCTGGCACTGCATTGGGATGACGGCGGCCGACCGTACCTGCCGTACCCGGGCGTCGTCCTCATCGACGAGGTGGACGCGCACCTCCACGTCTCCTGGCAGCAGCGCATCGGCGAGTGGTTCAAGGCCCACTTCCCCGCCGTCCAGTTCATCGTCACCACCCACAGCCCCTACATCTGCCAGGCTGCGGACCCTGGCGGTCTCATCCGACTGCCGGGGCCGGACGAGCAGACCCCGCCAGAGGTCGTGGACCAGAAGGAATACGGCACGATCGTCTACGGCACCGGTGACGACGCGGTGCTCTCGGACTTCTTCGGCCTCCGGTCCCCGTTCTCCCGTCGCGCCGAGAAGCTGCGCGAAGAGCTCGCCGATCTGGAGTATGAGGTCGCGTCGGGCGACGCCGATTCAGAGACGGTGCGACGGTTCCGTACTCTACGCCGGACCTTGGCCAGCTCCCAGGCGACCTACGTTGAGGACTCCAGCCTGCGAGCCAGGAGGCGGGAGACCGGCGGCTCGTGATCAGGATTGTACGACCGCGGCTCCCTTTCGGACTGGAATCCTCCCTGCTGGCCCTGACCCAGGAGCTGGCTGGCACGCCGGTGCCCGAGCGTGGTGAGCACGCCGAGCGGATGTGGGAGCGCAAGACCGTGCGCCGGGACGTGTACCGGCCGGTGCGCGAGGCTTTGGAAGACATGGCGCCCGGTGTGGACTGCTGCATGTACTGCGGCAATCACCTGGCCGACACGGTGGATCACTTCGTCCCCAAATCCCGATGCGCTCTGCGGACCTTCTACTGGCCGAACCTCCTGCTGGCCTGCTCCACCTGCAACACACGCTTCAAGGGCAACAAGCACCGCGGCGACGGCTTCGTCGGTTCCCTTCTCATCGACCCGACCTGCGAGGACCCCTTCGAGCATCTGGACCTTGGGCTCGCCAGCGGCCTCTACCGGCCGGTCGAGGGTTCGCCGAAGGGCGAGTGGACTATCAAGGTCTGCGGCCTGAACGAGGGGAAGCGTCCACGGGTCCGTGCCGAAGCCTGGCTGAACCTGGCCGACGACCTGCGGGGCTGGGCCCAGGCCCGGGCCGTGGGCGATGTCAGGAACATGCGCCGCAAGATCTACCGCATGCGGACCCAGCCGTTTGCCGATGTCTGTTACGCGGCGCTGCACAAGGCCGTGTCCGAGGAGGCGCCCCGGGTCTTCGCGGCCGAGGAGCCGGGCGTCTTGGACCTCCTGCGGGACGACGAGCTGCGGGCCGCTTTCCAGACGTGAGCGGCCCAGCTGAGCCGCCGCCGCGATAGGCACTCGTGCCGACTGAGACTAAAACTGAGACCACGCAACAACGAAGGGTCCGACCGCTCGGCGGTCGGACCCTTCGTTTGCCCAGGTGGGCGGCGGCGGAGGATACGAGATTCGAACTCGTGAGGGGTTGCCCCCAACACGCTTTCCAAGCGTGCGCCCTAGGCCTCTAGGCGAATCCTCCGCCGGGAACATTACATGACCGAGGGGGGTGCTCGCGAACTCGATCCCGGGTGGGGTCGGAGGGGGTTTCCAGGTGGGAGGTGCGGGCTCCCGGTGCCCTCGGCATCGGGTAGTCTGGGCGGAGCCCCTCACGCGGCGCTATCTGACTGAACTCCCCCAGGGCCGGAAGGCAGCAAGGGTAGGTCGGCTCTGGCGGGTGCGTGGGGGGCGCTTGCGTTCCCGGGGGCGGGTGGCACGGCACAGGCGGTCGGCCGGGTGTGGCCCTCGCCGAAAGCCGGGGCCGGGGCCGGGGCCTGGACCTGGGTCGGGTCAGGGCCGGGCGTGGCCGGTCCCCGTCGGGCAGGAGCCGTCGGTGCCGAGAGGGGCGGTCGGGCGAGAGGTCCCGGTCCCGGTGGTTTTCCCGGGTTGTCGGTGCGCGCCTATAACCTCGTACACGTGTCGTCTCTCGCGCTCTACCGCCGCTATCGCCCCGAGTCCTTCGCCGAGGTCATCGGGCAGGAGCATGTCACCGACCCGCTGCAGCAGGCCCTGCGGAACAACCGGGTCAATCACGCGTACCTGTTCAGCGGACCCCGCGGCTGCGGCAAGACGACCAGTGCGCGGATCCTCGCCCGCTGCCTGAACTGCGAGCAGGGCCCGACGCCCACGCCCTGCGGGGAGTGCCAGTCCTGCCGGGACCTCGCGCGGAACGGGCCCGGGTCGATCGACGTCATCGAGATCGACGCCGCCTCCCACGGTGGCGTGGACGACGCCCGTGACCTGCGGGAGAAGGCCTTCTTCGGGCCCGCCTCCAGCCGGTACAAGATCTACATCATCGACGAGGCCCACATGGTCACCTCGGCGGGTTTCAACGCCCTCCTGAAGGTGGTCGAGGAGCCCCCTGAGCACCTGAAGTTCATCTTCGCCACCACCGAGCCCGAGAAGGTCATCGGGACCATCCGGTCGCGGACCCACCACTACCCCTTCCGGCTCGTGCCCCCCGGCACCCTCCGGGACTACCTCGGCGAGGTCTGCGGGCGCGAGGGCATCCCCGTCGAGGACGGCGTGCTGCCCCTCGTCGTGCGCTCCGGCGCCGGGTCCGTGCGTGACTCGATGTCCGTCATGGACCAGCTCCTGGCCGGCGCCGCCGAGGACGGTGTGACCTATGCCATGGCGACCTCCCTGCTCGGCTACACGGACGGTTCGCTGCTCGACTCCGTCGTGGACGCCTTCGCCGCCGGTGACGGCGCCGCCGCCTTCGAGGTCGTCGACCGGGTCATCGAGGGCGGCAACGACCCCCGCCGCTTCGTCGCCGACCTCCTGGAGCGGCTGCGCGACCTGGTGATCCTGGCCGCCGTGCCGGACGCCGCCGAGAAGGGGCTCATCGACGCCCCGGCCGACGTGGTCGAGCGCATGCAGGCGCAGGCCTCCGTCTTCGGGGCCGCCGAGCTCAGCCGGGCGGCCGACCTCGTGAACGCCGGCCTCACCGAGATGCGTGGCGCCACCTCTCCCCGCCTCCAGCTGGAGCTGATCTGCGCGCGCGTCCTGCTGCCCGCCGCGTACGACGACGAGCGCTCCGTCCAGGCCCGCCTGGACCGGCTGGAGCGCGGTGTCACGACCGCCGCGCCTGCCCCCGCGCCCGTCTTCACCCCGGGCCCCCCCGCCCCCTCCGCGCCCCCCATGGGGTACGTCCCCGGGCCCGACGCCCACACCCCCGTGGCACCGCCCCCGCCCCCACCCGTACAAGCGCCGTCGCAGCCGCAGGCCCACGCGCCGTCGCAGCCGCAGGCCTCCGCGCCCGCCGGGTCCCGGCCCGGCGCCTGGCCCGGGGCGGCCGCCCCGGGCGGCGGCAGCGCCCCCGGCGCCTGGCCCGGTGCCTCCGCGCCCGCCCCCGCTCCCGTACAAGCTCCGCAGGCCCCCGCGCACACCCCCGCTCCCGCCCCCTCCGCGTCCCTCGGCGGTGACACCACCCAGGTGCGGAACCTCTGGCCCCAGATCCTCGAAGCCGTCAAGAACCGGCGCCGTTTCACGTGGATCCTGCTCAGTCAGAACGCGCAGGTCGCCGGGTTCGACGGCACCACCCTCCAGCTCGGCTTCCTCAACGCCGGCGCCCGGGACAACTTCGCGAGCAGCGGCAGCGAGGACGTCCTGAAGCAGGCCCTCGCCGAGCAGTTCAACGTCCACTGGAAGATCGAGGCGATCGTCGACCCCTCGGGCGGTGCCGCGCCGCCGCCCGCCTCCGCCGCCCCCTTCGGCGGCCGCCCGGCGGCCCCGGCCTCGGCCCCCGCCCCCGCCCCGGCGCCCTCCTTCCAGCAGGCCCCGACGCCCCCGCCCCCCGCGCAGGCGGCCCCCGCCTCCGTACAGCCACAGTCCACGCCCCCGGCGCAGGCGTCGCCCGCGCCCGCGCCCGCGTACACCCCGCCCGCACCGCAGCCCGTGGCGCCGGAGGACGACGTTCCGGAGGAGGACGACCCCGACCTGGTCGACTCGGCCCTCTCCGGACACGACCTGATCGTGCGCGAACTCGGCGCCACGGTCGTGGAGGAGTACACGAACGAGTAGGGCCGTGGAGGAAGGCGCGAACGGGCAGGGCCGTGGAGGAACGTACGAACGAGTAAGGGGGTCTCGCTCGGTGGCCCGTACGAAGGGCACCCCCTCCCGCGGGCTACCCTGGCTGGCGTGAAGGTCCTCGTCATCGGCGGCGGCGCCCGCGAACACGCCCTGTGCCGCTCTCTCTCCCTCGATCCCGACGTCACCGCTCTGCACTGCGCGCCCGGCAACGCCGGAATCGCGGAGGTCGCCGAGCTGCACGCCGTCGACCAGCTGGACGGCGACGCCGTCGCGCGCCTCGCCACCGAGCTCGGCGCCGGCCTCGTCGTCGTCGGCCCGGAGGCCCCGCTCGTCGCGGGCGTCGCCGACGCCGTCCGCGCGGCCGGCATCCCCGTCTTCGGCCCCTCGCGGGAGGCGGCGGAGCTGGAGGGCTCCAAGGCCTTCGCCAAGGACGTCATGGCCGGCGCCGGCGTGCCCACCGCCCGCAGCTACGTCTGCACCACCCCCGAGGAGATCGACGAGGCCCTCGACGCCTTCGGCGCCCCGTACGTGGTGAAGGACGACGGCCTCGCCGCGGGCAAGGGCGTCGTCGTCACCGACGACCTCGACAAGGCCCGCGCCCACGCGCTCGCGTGCGACCGCGTCGTCATCGAGGAGTACCTGGACGGCCCCGAGGTCTCCCTCTTCGCCATCACCGACGGCACCACCGTCCTCCCGCTCCAGCCCGCGCAGGACTTCAAGCGCGCTCTCGACGGCGACGAGGGCCCCAACACCGGCGGCATGGGCGCCTACTCCCCGCTGCCCTGGGCCGACCCGAAGCTCGTCGACGAGGTCCTGGAGACCGTCCTCCAGCCGACCGTGGACGAGCTGCGCCGCCGTGGCACCCCCTTCTCCGGCCTCCTTTACGCCGGTCTGGCGATCACGAGCCGCGGCGTCCGGGTCATCGAGTTCAACGCCCGCTTCGGCGACCCCGAGACCCAGGTCGTCCTGGCCCGGCTCGCGACCCCGCTCGCCGGCGTCCTGCTGAACGCCGCCAACGGCACCCTCGCCGACCAGGCCCCGCTCCGCTGGCGGGACGACGCCGCCGTCACCGTGGTCGTCGCCTCCCACAACTACCCGGACACCCCGCGCACCGGCGACCGGATCACGGGCCTGGAGGAGGTCGCGGAGCTGGACGCCCCGCACGCGTACGTGCTGCACGCCGGTACGAAGCGGGACGGCGACGCCGTGGTGAGCGCGGGCGGCCGCGTCCTCTCGGTCACCGCCACCGGAACGGACCTGGCGCGGGCCCGTGAGCGCGCCTACGCGGCGGTCGGCCGCATCTGGCTCGACGGCTCCCAGCACCGCACGGACATCGCACGGAAGGCCGCCGAGGCCTGAGCCCGCTTTTTCCGCGTCTTCTCCGTTTCCTTCCTGACCGTTTCGTGCGGCCGTGCGACACACCGCACGGCCGCACGAGCGCCATCACCTTTACCCAAAGCCATTCCATCGAGTGACGGATGGGCCATCCGGATGACGCCCGCCACCACCCCAACTAGGGTGCGGCGCAGGCGTTCCGGCACTTGGCCCACCGGCATTGCGATGTCAGTGGCGGGTGCCACAGTGGGGGAGTGACCAACACCGCCACAGGCAGTCCCGACCAGGGCAGGAGGGGATGATGAGCGGCGTGTCCGGCACCGGTTCCGCCGTCGGCGAGGAGTGGGGTGCGCGCGCCGCGCGCTCCCGGGCCCTCGCCGTCCTCCGCGTCCGCGGCAGGGCACTGGGCCTCGCGGTGCTCCCCGCCGCGGTGGCCGTCGTGCTGTACGCGGGCGAGGTCACCGGCCACTTCTCGGGTACGGGATGGGGCACGGCCCGCTGGGTCGTGACCGTCCTCGCGGTCGTCGTCCTCCTCGCCGCCACGGCCGTCGCCCTCGTCGTCGCCCGGGCCCGCCCGGCCGCCACGCCGACGGTGGCGCTGGCCGAGACCGCGGCCCCCGACCTGTACCGGCTGGTGCGGGACCTGGCCGACCGGCTCGGCGTCCCGGCGCCCGCCGCGATAGCCCTGACCCCGGACTGCGACAGCTGGCTGGAGGACCGTACGCACCGCGCCCACCGCGGGGCCGGTGACGAGGGCGGCGGCGCGCCCGTCCTGGTCATAGGCTCGCCGTTCCTCTGGTGGATGCGCGTCGGCGAACTGCGGGCGGTCCTCGCCCCCGTCGTCGCCGGTACGGGACCGGCCGCCCACCCCGACATAGCCGCCGCCCGGCGCTTCGTCCGCGGCCTGGACGCCGCGATCGCCGTGCCCCGGACGCCCGGCCTCGACCCGGTCCGCCGCCTCGGCGCCCACGGCGTCGGGCAGGTCGCCCGCGTCCTGCTGCGCGCCTGTCGCGGGCACGCCGCCGAGATGGAGCGCGGGGTCGCCGCCGCGGGCTCGGAGCGCGCCCAGGAGGTCGACTACGGCGTACGGATCGTGGCGCAGGAGCAGGTCGGCCTGGCCTACGCGGGCTGGGACCGCCTCCTGACCCGGGTCGCGCTGCCCGCCCGGCGCATGGGCCGCTGGCCCGCCAAGCTCGACGCGGGCGTGGTCTCCGCCCTGACCGAGCTGTCCCGCCGAGACCGGCTCGCGGACGGCTTCTCCTCGCGGCTCGGCGAGCGCCCGGCCTGCGACCTCCTGGAGGAGCCCGGCGCGGTGGACGAGGCCGCCTCGCTGCTCGCCGCCCGCCTCTTCCACGGCGGTCCGGCCGCGCCCGGCCCCGACTGGTCGCCGGTGGAGTGGAGCCAGTACCCGGAAGAGGTCGTGGACCGTAAGTGGCGTACGGACGCGGCCCGGCTCCACCAGGTCCTCGACGGCATCGACGCGGCCGCCGCCGGTCCCGGCGCCCCGCCCCCGACGGACGGCCCGACCCTGACCCGCGTGATCGACCGCTTGACGGCGACGGGTCCGGTCGTCGGGGCCCCCGCCGAGGCCGCCGTCGACCAGGACGGCTATGCCGACCAGGACGGCCATGCCGACCAGAACGGCCACACCGGTCTCACCGACTCCGCCGCTCCCCCGGACTCCGCCGGCCTCACCGACTCCGCCGTCCCCCCGGACTCCACGCATTCCACCGGCCTCCCCGATCCCACCGCCCCCGCCGACTTCGACCCTCTGGACGGCCTCGGCGACCTCGGCGACCTCGACGACGACCCCCCGGTCAACCCCGCCGCCGACGCGCTCGCCGGTGCCCTCAGTGCCCTGCTCGCCCGGGAGGAGGCCGCGCGGGAGGCCCGGGTCGCCGCCGAGAGCGCCCGGGGCCGGACGGCGGCCACCGACGCCCCGGCGGCGGACCGGACCACCGCGTACGAGGGCGTCGGCGCGTACGAGGGCGTCAGCGGCCCCGACGGCCCCCTGCCGCTCTTCCCGCTCCAGCCGCCCCGCAGCGGCCGCGACCTGCTCGCGGACCACGTCACCGCGATGGTCTGCTGCGCGGCCGTGGACACCGCCGAGGCGGTCCCGGGGCTCGACTGGCTCGACGGCCCCGCCCTGCTCCTCGGCGGCGAGCGGGCGACGGACCTCGGCCCCCGGGTCCTCTCCCTCGTGGAGGACGGCGACCCCGAGCCCCTGCGGGACTGGCTCGCGCGCACCGGCGTACGCCCCGAGAAGCCCGTACGGCTCGTCTGACCCGCTCGCACCACCGGAACACGCCCCCGGGCGTACACCCCTGGCATAGACCACCGGCACATTCGGAATCTCGTCTTCCACTCTCGTCAATTCACGACGAACGGTGACGGAGTGCGTGCGTTATGTGATGTGCTGGAGGTCATCACTGACAGAAGCACGAATCCACGGGCACTGACCGGCCGACCGGGGGAGTCGAGGGAGGGGCGCAACATGGGGGCGGATCAGATCAGGCGGTGGGAGTCGGGCGCGCTCGCGCACGCCGTCTCCGATCCCTTCGGCCAGGGCCCGCTGCCCTGGCTGCGCGGCTCGGACAACTACTTCGACGACACCGGCCAGATGGTTCCCTGGTACGCGGACGAGGTCCTGGCCCGGGGCGGCAGCGGCGGCCCCCGCACGGCCGACGACGTCCGGCGCCAGATCAAGGGCTTCGCGTCCGGCGGCGCCGTCGCACCCGGCGACTCGATCGACTTCCACATCACCGTGGACCCGCCGCAGCAGTTCTCGGTCGACATCTATCGGATCGGCCACTACGGCGGTCACGGCGCCGCGAAGATCACCACCAGCCCGCGCCTCTCCGGGATCGTCCAGCCCGCCCCGCTCATCGTCGACCGCACGGTCTCCTGCCACCACTGGTGGCAGTCCTGGCGCCTCCAGGTCCCCAGTTACTGGGCGATCGGCGCGTACGTCGCCGTCCTCACCACCGTCGACGGGCACCGCTCCCACATCCCCTTCACGGTCCGCGACGACCACCCGGCGGACCTGCTCCTCGTCCTCCCGGACGTGACCTGGCAGGCGTACAACCTCTACCCGGAGGACGGACGGACCGGCGCCAGCCTCTACCACGCCTGGGACGAGGACGGCCGACTGCTCGGCGAGGAGGACGCGGCCGTCACCGTCTCCTTCGACCGCCCCTACGCGGGCGCGGGGCTGCCGCTGCACGTCGGGCACGCCTACGACTTCATCCGCTGGGCCGAGCGCTACGGCTACGACCTGGCGTACGCCGAGACCCGCGACCTGCACGCGGGCCGCGTCGACCCGGGCCGCTACCGGGGCCTGGTCTTCCCCGGCCACGACGAGTACTGGTCGGCGCCGATGCGCCGGGCCGCCGAACGCGCCCGCGACCAGGGCACCTCGCTCGTCTTCCTCTCCGCCAACACCATGTACTGGCAGGTGGAGCTCGGCCCCTCGGCCTCCGGCGTGTCCGACCGCCTCCTCACCTGCCGCAAGCGCCAGGGCCCCGGCCGGCCCGCGCTCTGGCGCGAGGTCGACCGGCCCGAGCAGCAGCTCCTCGGCATCCAGTACGCGGGCCGGGTGCCCGAGCCGCACCCGATGGTCGTGCGGAACGCCGAGCACTGGCTCTGGGAGGCCACCGGCGCCGGTGACGGCGACGAGATCCCGGGCCTGGTCGCGGGCGAGGCCGACCGGTACTTCCCGCGCACCGCGCTCCCCGAGCACGAGAGCCGCATCCTGCTCGCCCACTCGCCCTACCGGGACGGCGACGGGGTGCTGCGCCACCAGGAGACCTCGCTCTACCGGGCCCCGTCCGGCGCCTGGGTCTTCGCCTCCGGCACCTTCGCCTGGTCGCCCGCCCTCGACCGGCCCGGCCACGTCGACTCCCGCATCCAGCGCGCCACCGCGAACCTCCTCGACCGCATCTGCAAGAGGGACTGACCGGGTACGGGGAAGAGTGCGGGGGCGGTACGGAGAGGCCGCCCGCCGGTGATCCGCGCAGGTGCGAGAGAATCGAAGCGCTCCTGGATCAACCTACGCGGAGGAACCGTGTCCGGATTCGTAGAAAAGCCCGAGCCCGTCCAGGTCCCGGGCCTCACCCATCTCCACACGGGCAAGGTGCGCGACCTGTACCGGAACGAGGCCGGTGACCTCGTGATGGTGGCGAGCGACCGCATGTCCGCGTACGACTGGGTCCTGCCCACCGAGATCCCCGACAAGGGCCGGGTCCTCACCCGGCTCTCCCTGTGGTGGTTCGACCGCCTCTCCGACCTGGTTCCGCACCACGTCCTCTCCACCGAGCTGCCGGCCGGCGCCCCCGCCGACTGGGCGGGCCGCACGCTGGTCTGCACGTCGCTGAACATGGTCCCGGTCGAGTGCGTCGCCCGCGGCTACCTCACCGGCTCCGGCCTCGTCGAGTACGACGCGTCCCGCACGGTCTGCGGCCTCGCGCTCCCCGAGGGCCTGAGCGACGGCTCCGAGCTGCCCGCCCCGATCTTCACCCCGGCCACCAAGGCCGCCGTGGGCGACCACGACGAGAACGTGTCGTACGAGGAGGTCGCCCGCCAGGTCGGCGCCGAGACGGCCGCGCTGCTGCGCCAGACGACCCTCGCCGTGTACTCCCGCGCCCGGGACATCGCCCGCGAGCGCGGGATCATCCTGGCCGACACCAAGTTCGAGTTCGGCTTCGAGAGCACCCCGGGCGGCGACCGGCTCGTCATCGCCGACGAGGTCCTCACCCCGGACTCCTCGCGCTTCTGGCCGGCCGACCAGTGGCAGCCGGGCCGCGCGCAGCCCTCGTACGACAAGCAGTTCGTGCGCGACTGGCTGACCTCCCCGGCCTCCGGCTGGGACCGCAAGGGCGAGCAGCCCCCGCCGGCGCTCCCGCAGGAGGTCGTGGACGCGACCCGCGCCAAGTACATCGAGGCGTACGAGCTCCTCACCGGCAACACCTGGAGCTAGGACGGCAACGAGAAAGCCCCCGGTCGATCCGACCGGGGGCTTCTTCGTGGAGCGGACGACGAGATTCGAACTCGCGACCCTCACCTTGGCAAGGTGATGCTCTACCAACTGAGCTACGTCCGCATGCGCCGTAGCGCGGAGACCACTATACCCAACCTTTCTCCCGCGCGAGGCGCACCGCCGCGTGACGGTTCTCCGCACCGACCTTCGCGGCGGCCGAGGAGAGGTAGTTCCGGACGGTCCCGGGGGAGAGCGAGGCGCGCCGGGCGATCTCCGCGACGGGGGCTCCGTCGGCGGCGAGTTCGAGCACCTCGGCCTCCCGCACGGTCAGCGGCGAGTCCCCGGACGCTATGGCGTCGGCAGCCAACTCCGGGTCCACATAACGGTTTCCCGCGTACACGGTACGGATGAGCTCGGCGAGCCGCTGGGCGCTGACGGTCTTCGGCGCGAAACCGCGGACGCCCGCTGCGAGGGCCCGCTTCAGGTGCCCGGGACGCCCGTGACTCGTCACGATCATGGCCCGGCAGTCGGGGAGTTCGTCCCGCAGGGCAGTGGCGACCGTCACACCGTCCATGCCCGGCATCTGCAGATCCAGCACGGCGACGTCGGGGCGGTGGGCGCGGGCCATGGCGAGCGCCTCGGGTCCGGTCGCGGCCTCGGCGACGACCACGAGATCGTCCTCCAGGGCGAGCAGGGCGGCGAGCGCTCCCCGGATCAGGTGCTCGTCGTCGGCCAGCAGTACGCGTACGGTCACGCGACCGTCTCCTCCTTCTCGTACGACCCCCGTCTTTCTCGTCTTCCGGACCCTCCGAGACCCTCGTGCTTTCCAGGTACGGGGCGTGCCGGGGGCGCCGGCTTCCGCGGGGCCCCGACCCGGCCCGAGCGGGGCAGCGGGACGCGGGCGGTCACGCGGAACGAGTGCGGTGCCGACGGCCCCGCGTCCAGGGTGCCGTCCACCGCGCCGAGCCGCTCCCGCAGCCCGGCGAGTCCGGACCCGGCCCCGCGCCCGCCCGTGACGCCGGCCGCCCCCGTCCCGTCCCGCTCACCGGCCGCGCCCACCGCCCCGTCGTTCTCGACGGTGAGCAGCACCGCCCCCGGCTCGCTCCGGAGCACGATCGCGCACCGGCGCGCGTCCCCGTGGCGCAGGACGTTCGTCGTGGTCTCCCGGACCACCCAGCCCAGGGCCGACTGCACCTCGGGCGGCAGGTCCAGCGCCGGGGCGTCCACGGCGCAGGCGATCCCGGCGGCCCCGAGCACCCCGCGTGCGCCCTCCAGCTCCACCCGCAGGTCGGCCTCGCGGTAGCCGCGTACGACCTCGCGCACCTCCCGCTGCGACTCCTGCGCGATCCGCTGCACCTCGACCATCTGGTCCACCGCCTCCGGGCGTCCACGCCGGGAGAGCTGCACCGCGAGCTCGCTCTTGAGCGCGATCACCGACAGGTTCCGCCCCATGACGTCGTGCAGGTCCCGTCCGAAGCGGAGCCGCTCCTCGGCGACGGCCAGCCGGGCCTTGAGGTCCCGGGACCGCTCCAGCTCCTGCACGATCCGGAGCAGCCAGGAGGAGAGGCCGCTGGTGAAGGAGATGAAGACGCCGCCGATGAGTATGCCGACCACCGAACCGGCCGCCATGTCCAGCCCGTTGCCGACCGCCGCCATCGGGGCGCCGGTGGCGAGAGCGGTGGCGAGCACCGCGTACGCCATGTGCCGTACCGGGCCGAGGCAGAGGACGAGCGCGCAGAGCGTGAAGATCGAGGTCCCCGTGAGGATGCCCACGTTCACCCCCGGCTCGGGCAGCACTCCGCCCGCCCACAGGAGGTTCAGGAGCAGGTCGACGCAGAAGGTGGTGCCGACCACCGCGACCGCGAGCCGCACCGGCCGCTCCCGCTTCCCGGTCGTGTGGTCCAGGGCGCGGGAGGCGAGGACCGCGCAGAGCACGGCGTGGACACCGATCCAGAGGAGGAGGCCGACCGAGGCCTCCGTGGAGGGGGGACCGTGCTCGCCGCGGCTGAAGGGGATGCCGCCGAGCACGAACAGCTCGATCGGCACGAAGCTGTGGAAGGTCCACCGTGTGTACAGCTCGACCTTGCCGGCGCTGCTGCGCCCGGACCACCATCCCGTCAGCCTGGACATCAGACCTCCCCCTCCCGAGCTCTAGCGCCGTGGTTCCCAGCGGAACCACTGGCGGACCGCCCACCCCGTCAGGACGCCCCAGGCCACTGTATTGAGCCCGGCGCCCAGCAGGCTCTCCGCGTGCGCGGTGCCGAGCCAGCCCGCCCGTACGAACTCCATCACCCCGCTGAGCGGCAGCAGCCCGCAGAGGTCGGCGGCGAGCGGGGGCAGGGCGTCGCGGGGCACGAAGAGGCCCGAGCCGAAGCAGGAGACGAGGAAGAGCGGCAGGGTCGTCAGGCCGGCGCTCTCGACGGTGCGGGTGATCACGGTGGTGAGTGCGGCGAGTCCGGCGAGCAGGACGATCGCGGCGGCGATGCCGAGCAGCAGCAGGTCGGGACGGGCGGGGACGGGCACGTCGAGGACGGCGATTCCGCCGGCCGTCAGCACGGCGCACTGCGCGAGCGTGATGGCGGTCGCGGGCAGGGCGCAGCCGGTGAGTATCTCCGCGTCGCTCGCCTCGCCGGTCCGCAGCCGCTTGAGGACGAGCTCCTCGCGGCGGGCGACGAGCGCGGAGACGAGGCCCATGTAGGTGACGAGGAGCAGGACCATGCCGGTGCCGCCGATGAGGGTGGCCGCCCCGGCACCGATCGGCAGGGTCTCCGCGTCGAGCTGGCTGAGCGAGGAGCGCAGCAGGAAGACCATCAGCACCGGCATGAGCAGGGCGACGAAGAGGTTGTTTCGGTTGCGCGTGAGGAGGGTCAGCTCGGCCCGGCCGAGAGCGGTGAGCCGGCCGCGGACGGTGGAGGCGGGCCCGGAGGCCGGGGGCGTGGTCGTGGCGGTGCTCATCGGGTGTCGGCCTCCTGCCGGTCGGTGCGGGCCTCGGTACGGGCTGTGGTGTCGCGGGACGAGTCGTCGCGCGAGGCGATGTCGAGGAACGCCTCTTCGAGGGAGGCGGAGCGGGCGTCGAGTCCGCCGAGCCGTATGCCGTCCTCCCCGGCCCAGGCGAGGAGGACGGAGAGGTCCTCCTGGAGGTCGTGGGTGCGGATCTCCACGCGGCCGCCGGTCTCGGCGGCCCGCAGGCGCAGCGGGAGCCGCGCGGCCGGAACGCCCTCGGGCAGGGTGAAGCTGATCCGGGCGGGGCGGGCGGCGGTGACCTCGGCGGGCGTGCCGGAGAGCACGATCTCGCCCCGGTGCATGATCGCGAGGCGGTCGGCGAGGGCTTCGACCTCCTCCAGGTAGTGCGTGGTGAGGAGCACGGTGGTGCCGCCGTCCCGCAGCTGCCGGACGAGGTCCCAGGTGTCGCGGCGGCCCTCGGCGTCGAGACCGGTGGTGGGCTCGTCCAGGAAGAGCACCTCGGGGCGGCCGAGCAGCGCGAGCGCCAGGTCGAGCCTGCGCCGCTCGCCGCCGGAGAGCTGCTTGATCCGGACGCGCTCGCGCCCGGCGAGGCCGGTGGCGGCGAGCGCCTCCCCGACGGGACGGGCACCGCTGGTGCAGCCTGCCCACATCCGTATGGTCTCGGCCACGGTGAGGTCGGAGGGGAAGCCGCCCTCCTGGAGCATGATGCCGATCCGGGGGCGGACGGCGGACCGCTCGCGGTAAGGGTCGTGGCCGAGGACGCGGGCGGTGCCGGCGCTGGGGGCGGCGAGGCCCTCCAGGAGTTCGACGGTGGAGGTCTTGCCGGCTCCGTTGGTCCCGAGGAGGGCGAAGATCTCGCCCCGGGGAACGGCGAAGGAGATCCCGCGCACGGCCTCGAAGCCGCGGGACCCCCGGCCGGTTCCCCGGCCGGATCCCTCGACGTACGTACGGCGCAGGTCGGTCGCCTCGATCGCAGGTGTCATGCGTCCAGACTCCCGTCGGCCACCGATCCCCGGCAGTGCGCGGTGTCATGATCCCTACTGACAAATGTCATGGGGACGGCGGCGGGGGAGAGGGAAGCACGACGAAGGCCCCGGTTCTTGAGAACCGGGGCCTTCATACCCTGAGCGGACGACGAGATTCGAACTCGCGACCCTCACCTTGGCAAGGTGATGCTCTACCAACTGAGCCACGTCCGCATTGCTCCCGACCGGCTTTCACCGGGCGGTGCGAGCACCACTGTACCTGATCCACAAGAGTGGTCGGTAATGCGATGCAGAGCGGGTGACAGGAATTGCACACTGCGCCTTCCCCCTGGAAGGGGGCTGTTCTGCTACTGAACTACACCCGCACGCTGCTTGGAGTGGGGCCTTTCGGCCTCGCCCCTCGGCGTGATCCAGACTCTAGCCGATCACCCGGGGTGCAATGCAAATCGGTTCGGCCTGCGGCGGCGGCGGCGGACGGGCCGGGCCGGTCCGGCCCGGGGCGGACCCGGACGCCCCACGCCTTCGCACCCCGCTCGGCTCGCTCAACCCAGCTCGCCCGGCTCGGCTCGGCTCGTTCCGCTCGGCTCGTCCCGCTCAGCTCAGCTCGGCTCGTTCCGCTCAGCCCAGCTCGCCCCCGCCGCTCAGCTCGCCTCGCGGAAGGCCTCGTAGACCCGCTTGGGGATCCGGCCCCGGGCGGGCACGTCCATCTTGTTGGACTGGGCCCAGGCGCGGACCGCCGCCGGATCGGGGGCGAGGTCGGTGTGCGTGTACGCCGCGGCCGGGCCCCGGCCCCGACCACCGCCGGCACCGCTGCCGCCGCCGGAACCGGCGCCCGCTCCCGCGCCGATCCGCACGGGGATCTTGCGGGCTGCCGCGAGGTAGGGCGCGAGGGCCTTGCGGAGTTTCTCTGCATTGGCAGCATTCAGGTCGATCTCGTACGTCTTCCCGTCGAGGCCGAACGCGACCGTTTCAGCTGCTGCTCCGCCCTCGATGTCATCGGAGAGGGTGACCACTACGCGCTGAGCCACGGATATCGGTCCTTTCCTGCGGCCGCCGAGGTCGTAGGAGGCGCTTGTGGCACCCCTGACGTGCGGCGATGCCGACCGTTCGGCTGTGCCGGAACAATGCTGCTTTCTTCTGGAAACCTTTCTACAGCGGCAGGTGTCGCATTGTGAAGCCCTGCCAATTGTTTCAGCGTGTCCCGGTGCAATGCGGTCCGCAATATTTCACGTGAATTTTGCCGTGGAGGTCGGTCGCGGTGCGGTGGGGCCGACCGTCGAGAACCTGCCTTTTGTAGGATCCTTCAGATCTCTACCCGCGTAGAATTTGGAGGCAGGTACGCTGAAGGAACCGCCCACGCAACACACCACCGGGAGTGCCAGTGGCACGCGTCGTAGTCGACGTCATGCTCAAGCCGGAGATCCTCGACCCCCAGGGGCAGGCGGTGCAGCGTGCACTGCCCCGCCTGGGATTCGCCGGAATCGCCGACGTCCGTCAGGGGAAGCGCTTCGAGCTGGAGGTGGAGGGGCCGGTCGACGACGCCGCCCTCGCCCGCATCCATGAGATGGCCGAAACCTTCCTCGCCAACACCGTGATCGAGGACTTCACCGTGAAGGTGGAGTCCACGGAGACCGCCGGGGCCTCGTCGTGACCGCACGCATCGGCGTCGTCACGTTCCCCGGAACGCTCGACGACCAGGACGCGCTGCGCGCCGCCCGCCTGGCGGGCGCCGAGCCCGTCTCGCTCTGGCACCGCGACAAGGACCTCAAGCAGGTCGACGCCGTGGTCCTGGCCGGCGGCTTCTCCTACGGCGACTACCTGCGGGCCGGAGCCATCTCCCGCTTCTCGCCGGTGATGGAGACGATCATCGAGCAGGCGAAGGCGGGCATGCCCGTCCTCGGCATCTGCAACGGCTTCCAGATCCTCACCGAGGCCCATCTGCTGCCGGGCGCGATGCTGCGCAACAACCACCTCCACTTCATCTGCCGCGACCAGAAGCTGCGGGTGGAGAACGCGGAGACCGCCTGGACCTCGGACTACACCGCGGGCCAGGAGATCGAGGTCCCGCTCAAGAACATGGACGGCCGGTACGTCGCCGACGAGCGCGTGCTCGACGAGCTGGAGGCCGAGGGCCGGGTGGCCTTCCGCTACCTGGACGTCAACCCCAACGGCTCGCTCCGCGACATCGCGGGCATCACCAACGCCGCCGGCAACGTGGTCGGCCTCATGCCGCACCCCGAGCACGCCGTCGAGCCGCTGATCGGCACCGGCAAGACGGACGGTCTCGGTTTCTTCACCTCGATCCTCAAGAAGCTGGTCAACGCCTGATGCTGCCTTCTTCCGGGGGGCGACCCCCGTACCCCCGAGCTTTCGACACCGTCAAGCACGCGAGCGAGACGCCGGACAGCGAGCAGCCCTGGAAGGAGCTCGGCCTCAAGGAGGACGAGTACGCGCGCATCCGCGAGATCCTCGGCCGCCGTCCCACCGGCGCCGAGCTCGCCATGTACTCCGTCATGTGGTCGGAGCACTGCTCGTACAAGAGCAGCAAGGTCCACCTGAAGCAGTTCGGCGAGAAGGTCCCCGCCAACGACGCCATGCTCGTCGGCATCGGCGAGAACGCGGGCGTCGTGGACGTAGGCCAGGGGTACGCGGTCACCTTCAAGGTCGAGTCGCACAACCACCCCTCGTACATCGAGCCCTACCAGGGCGCGGCCACCGGCGTCGGCGGCATCGTCCGCGACATCCTCGCCATGGGCGCCCGTCCGGTCGCGGTCGTCGACCCGCTGCGGTTCGGCGCGGCCGACCACCCCGACACCAAGCGCGTGCTGCCCGGTGTCGTCGCCGGCATCGGCGGCTACGGCAACTGCCTGGGCCTGCCCAACATCGGCGGCGAGGTCGTCTTCGACTCCTGCTACCAGGGCAACCCGCTGGTCAACGCCGGCTGCATCGGCGTGATGAAGCACGAGGACATCCACCTCGCCAAGGCCTCCGGCGCCGGCAACAAGGTGATCCTGTACGGCGCCCGCACGGGCGGCGACGGCATCGGCGGCGTCTCGGTCCTCGCGTCCGAGACCTTCGACGCTGAAGGCAACAGCGCCTCCGGCACGGGCAAGCCGGCCAAGCGCCCGGCCGTCCAGGTCGGCGACCCGTTCCAGGAGAAGCTCCTCATCGAGTGCACCCTGGAGATCTTCGCGGAGAAGCTGGTCGCGGGCATCCAGGACCTCGGCGGCGCCGGGCTCTCCTGCGCCACCTCCGAGCTGGCCTCCGCCGGTTCCGGCGGCATGCGGGTCGACCTCGACCTGGTGCACCTGCGCGACGCGACGCTCTCGCCCGAGGAGATCCTCATGAGCGAGTCGCAGGAGCGCATGTGCGCGATCGTTGAGCCCGACAAGGTCGACCGCTTCCTGGAGATCTGCGAGAAGTGGGACGTCATCGCCACCGTCATCGGTGAGGTGACCGAGGGCGAGCGCCTGGAGATCTTCTGGCACGGCGAGCAGATCGTGGACGTGCCGCCGCGCACGGTCGCCCACGAGGGCCCGGTCTACCAGCGTCCGTTCGCCCGTCCGGAGTGGCAGGACGCGCTCCAGGCCGACGACGCCGGCAAGCTGCCCCGGCCGCAGAACGGCGAGGAGCTGAAGGACCAGGTCCTCAAGCTCGTCTCCTCCCCGAACCAGGCCTCGAAGTCCTGGATCACGGACCAGTACGACCGGTTCGTGCAGGGCAACACGGTCCTGGCGCAGCCCGAGGACGCGGGCATGGTCCGCATCGACGAGGAGACCAACCTCGGCGTGGCCATGGCGACCGACGGCAACGGCCGGTACGCGAAGCTCGACCCGTACGCGGGCGCGCAGCTCGCGCTCGCGGAGTCGTACCGCAACGTCGCCGCCTCCGGTGCCAAGCCGCTGGCGATCTCCAACTGCCTGAACTTCGGCTCCCCCGAGGACCCGGACGTGATGTGGCAGTTCGCCGAGGCGACCCGCGGCCTCGCGGACGGCTGCTTCCAGCTCGGCACCCCGGTGACCGGCGGCAACGTCTCGCTCTACAACCAGACCGGTGACGTGGCGATCCACCCGACGCCCGTCGTGGCCGTCCTCGGCGTGATCGACGACGTCAACCGCCGCACCCCGATCGCCTTCGCGGAAGAGGGCCAGCTCCTCTACCTGCTCGGCGACACCAAGGAGGAGTTCGGCGGTTCGGCCTGGTCCGAGGTGATCCACCAGCACCTCGGCGGTCTGCCGCCGGCCGTGGACCTCGACCGGGAGAAGCTGCTCGGCGAGATCCTGATCTCGGCCTCCCGCGACGGCATGATCGACGCGGCGCACGACCTGTCCGACGGCGGTCTCGTGCAGGCGGTCGTCGAGTCCTGCCTGCGCGGCGGCAAGGGCGCGCGCCTGGTCGTCCCGGAGGGCCTGGACGCCTTCACCTTCCTCTTCAGCGAGTCGGCGGGCCGCGCGGTCGTCGCCGTCCCGCGCAGCGAGGAGCTCCGCTTCACCGACATGTGCGGCGCGCGGGGCCTGCCGGCGACCCGGATCGGTGTCGTCGACGGGGACGCGGTCGACGTGCAGGGCGAGTTCGCGCTCTCCCTGGAGGAGCTGCGCACGGCCCACGAGGCGACGATCCCGGGCCTGCTGGCCTGATCGCCCCCTCGGAGCAGGGGTAGGAGCAGTACGCACGGGAGCCCCCGTCCGGACCTTCGGGTCCGGGCGGGGGCTCCTTCGGTTCCCTCCCGATGCACTCTTGCACGGAGTTACGTAGTTCCATAATTTGTACGCATGGAGCTGGAAGAGCGGTTCACCGAGCTGGAACGGCGCATCGCGGCGCTGGAGGGGTTCAAGACCGAACTGTCCGAGGCGGGTCCGCGGGGCGCCGACGGCGGGGTGCTGTTCACGGGCACGACCGGCCAGATCTACCACCATCTGCGCCAACTGACCGGCGCGGGCCGGCTCCACACGTCCGGACGCGGCCGCTACGAGGTTCCGGCGGCCCGGGTCGTTCCGCTCCTGATGGCCCTCACGGCGGCCCGCCCATAGCCTTTCGGCCACGGCTCTTGACCACAGCCCTCGATCACAGCCCTCGACCGAAGCCGTCGACCACGATCGTTCAGGGGGAACGCTCATGTTCACGCGCAAGACCGCGGTGGTGCTCCACCGCACGCTCTGGCTGCTGTTCTTCGTCCAGCTCGTCGTCTCGTTCACCGTCGGACTGCCCTATCCGTACGCCGTGAGCTGGCTGCCGCTGATCGCCGCCATGGCGGTCGGGATCGGGCTCGCCCGGCACACCGGCAAGCAGGTCGAGGCGGCGGCGCGGCCCCCGGTCGAAGTGGACCCGCCGGTCATCGGCCGCTGGACGGCGCTCAACAGTCCGGCCGACCGGACGCCCAGCCACGGCACCCACCAGTACGGCCAGACGTACGCCATCGACATCCTGGCGGAGGCGGAGGACGGGGAGCGGTCCCGGCCCTCCTTCGCGTGGCTGTGGCCGGTGGCCCGCCGGAGCGAGGACTTCCCGGCCTTCGGCGCCCCGCTGTTCGCGGTCGCCGACGCGACCGTCGTGCACGCCGAGGACGCCCAGCGCGACCACCTCAGCCGCAACTCGCTGCCCGCCGCCCTCTATCTGCTGCTTTTCGAGGGCATCGCCCGCGTCCTCGCGGGAGCCCGGCGGATCGTCGGGAACCACCTGATACTCGACCTCGGAGACGGCACCTACGCGGTGTACGCCCACCTCCGGCGGGGTTCGCTCACCGTCCGGGCGGGTGACCGGGTCACGGCCGGCCAGGAGCTCGCCCGGTGCGGAAACTCCGGCAACTCCACCGAACCGCACCTGCACTTCCACCTCATGAACGGACCCGACCTGGACACGGCCAGGGGTGTGCCCTTCACCTGGCGCGGTGTGGGCGTGCCCAAGAACAAGGAGACGTTCGAGGCGACACCGGGCGCGCCCCGTCCGGCCTGAGCCTCGTATCCGTCCGTGACGCCGTCACCGCCGACTACCCTCGCCCCATGCCACCGGCCAAGAAGCGCACCCGCAGCTACGACCCGGCCAAGACCCGGGCCGCCGTCCTCGCCCAGTTCCGGCACGTACGGGAGGCCGTCGAGGCGTTCACGCCCGTACAGCTCGACGGGCCGACCCGGCTCGGGGAGTGGACCGTACGGGACCTGGCCGCGCACGTCGCGTGGATGCTCGACTCCGTGCCGCGGCTGCTCGCCGCGTCCGCGCCGGCCGCGCGGGAACTGGCCCTGCTCGACTGGCCGTCCAGGACCGCGTCGGCGGCCGAGCGGATCGACGCGCACACGCGTGGGATCGACGCCTCCGACCTGCCCGGGCTCTACGCGCGCGTACAGGACGACTACGAGGAGGCGGTGGCGGGCACGGCCGACGACCGGCTCCTGCCGGTGAGCCTCGGCGCCATGACCCTCGGGGACTTCCTGGTCACCCGGACCGTCGAACTCGTCGTCCACACCGACGACCTGAACGAGGCGACCGGTGCCGGCATCCCGTACGACCGGCAGGCCCTCGCCGCCTGCACCCGCCTCCTCGCGGACGTGCTCGCGGTGAAGGCGCCGGGCGGAGCGGTCGAGGTGCGGGTCCCGTCGTACGCCGTCGTCCAGTGCGTGGAGGGTCCCCGGCACACCCGGGGCACCCCGCCCAACGTGGTCGAGACGGACCCCCTGACCTGGATCCGGCTCGCGACCGGGCGCAGGGGGTGGGCGGCGGAGCTGGACGCGGCCCGGGTGAGCGCGAGCGGCGAGCGCGCCGACCTGACGGACCTGCTGCCCCTGATGGCCTGACGGCCGATCACCGCGGACCGTGCAGGCAGGTCCGTGCAGGCAGGTCCGTACAGGCACGCCCGTGCAGGCAGGTCCATACAGGCGGGTCCGTACGCGCAGGTCCGTACACGCAGGTCCGTGCAGGTGGGCAGGTCCGTGGAACCGACTCGTCCGGTCGTCCGTCCCATTTCCATGTCGAAGCCACGAGCACTCGTCGTCCTGGTCCCGCTCCTCCCGGCCCTCCTGCTCACCGCCTGCGGTACGGAGGGAGGCCAAGGCTCCGGATCCGGGGCCGGCACCGTCTCTCCGGACCTCCCGCTCACCGGCACGCACTGGACCGTCGACGAGGTCACCGTCGACGGGAGCGCGTCCGACGCCCCGGGCGACGCCCGCGTCGCGTTCGGGAAGGACGGCCGCGTCACGGGGAGCGGCGGCTGCAACACCTTCAACGCCACCGTCACCGTGAAGGGCGACACCGTCACGGCCTCCCCGGGGCAGATGACCGAGATCGCCTGTTCCGACGACCGGATGCGGTTCGAGAAGCAGCTGGTCGAGGCCTTCTCCGGGGAGCTCAAGGGCACGCTGAAGAACGACACCCTCACCCTGACCTCGCCCGACGGGCGGAACGTCCTCGCGCTCACCGCCGAGCGGCCCGCCCCGCTGCGCGGCACCGCGTGGAAGGTCGACGGCCTGCGCTCCGGGCAGACGGCATCCTCCCTGCCCGCCGGCAGCGAGGGCAAGGCGCGGATCGTCCTGGGCGAGGACGGCAGGGTCACCGGAAACCTGGGCTGCAACAACTTCTCCGCGACGGCCAGGACCGACGGCACGACCCTCACCGTCGAGGGCCCGGCGGCCACCACCCGGATGATGTGCACGGGCCCGCAGATGCAGCTGGAGACCAAGCTGTACGCGCTCCTCGACGGGCCGCTCACCTACCGGGTCGACCACCGGACCCTGACGCTCACCGACGCCTCGGGCGAGGGCCTCACCGCCACCGCCGAGCCGGCCGGACGCGCGTAGCGTCCGGGGCCGCGGTCCCCGCCGATTGCGAACTCCGTCACATCGCGAACCGGCTCCGGAGCCGGTATGAGCGTCCGCTTTTCGCGGCTCCGGAGCCGGAATCCCTTCCCCTGCCTGGTTTGTAGCCCCCTCCAAGCACGGGATGATCATTTCGTGCGATCGTACGAGAGCGGCCGACCCCGGATTTCCTCAATTCGGACCAGTGGTCGAGCCCGTCTACACTCGGAAACGTGCCACGTGGTGACGGTCGACTCAATCACGATCTGCTTCCCGGCGAGAAGGGCCCCCAGGACGCTTGCGGCGTCTTCGGTGTCTGGGCTCCGGGTGAAGAGGTCGCAAAGCTCACGTACTTCGGGCTCTACGCCCTCCAGCATCGGGGCCAGGAATCCGCGGGAATCGCGGTCAGCAACGGCTCCCAGATCCTCGTCTTCAAGGACATGGGCCTCGTGTCCCAGGTCTTCGACGAGACCTCTCTCGGTTCCCTCCAAGGTCACATCGCGGTCGGTCACGCCCGCTACTCGACCACCGGGGCCTCCGTGTGGGAGAACGCGCAGCCGACGTTCCGGGCGACCGCCCGCGGCTCGATCGCGCTCGGCCACAACGGCAACCTGGTGAACACGGCGCAGCTCGCCGAGATGGTCGCGGACCTGCCCAAGAAGGAAGGGCGCGCGACCCGGGTCGCCGCCACCAACGACACCGACCTGGTCACCGCGCTCCTCGCGGGCCAGGTGGACGAGGACGGCAACCCGCTCACCGTCGAGCAGGCCGCCGCGAAGGTCCTCCCCGAGGTCCGGGGCGCCTTCTCCCTCGTCTTCATGGACGAGCACACGCTCTACGCGGCCCGTGACCCGCAGGGCATCCGCCCGCTGGTCCTCGGCCGCCTGGAGCGCGGCTGGGTGGTCGCCTCCGAGTCCGCCGCCCTCGACATCTGCGGCGCCAGCTACGTCCGCGAGGTCGAGCCGGGCGAGCTGATCGCGATCGACGAGAACGGCATCCGTACCTCTCGATTCGCGGAAGCGAAGCCCAAGGGCTGTGTCTTCGAGTACGTGTACCTGGCCCGCCCGGACACCGACATCGCCGGCCGGAACGTGTACCTCTCCCGCGTGGAGATGGGCCGCCGCCTCGCGAAGGAGGCGCCCGTCGAGGCCGACCTGGTGATAGCGACCCCGGAGTCCGGCACCCCGGCCGCCATCGGCTACGCCGAGGCCTCGGGCATCCCCTTCGGTGCCGGCCTGGTGAAGAACGCCTACGTCGGGCGCACCTTCATCCAGCCCTCCCAGACCATCCGCCAGCTGGGCATCCGGCTGAAGCTGAACCCCCTCAGGGAAGTCATCAAGGGGAAGAAGCTCGTGGTCGTCGACGACTCGATCGTCCGCGGCAACACCCAGCGGGCCCTGGTCCGGATGCTCCGCGAGGCCGGTGCGGCCGAGGTCCACATCCGGATCTCCTCCCCGCCGGTCAAGTGGCCCTGCTTCTTCGGCATCGACTTCGCGACCCGCGCGGAGCTGATCGCCAACGGCATGTCGGTCGAGGAGATCGGCAAGTCCCTGGGCGCGGACTCGCTCTCGTACATCTCCCTGGAGGGGATGGTCGAGGCGACCACGATCCAGAAGCCGAACCTCTGCCGCGCCTGCTTCGACGGCGAGTACCCGATGGAGCTGCCGGACCCCGAGCTGCTCGGCAAGCAGCTCCTGGAGACCGAGCTGGCCGCCGGCCCGGCCGCCACCGCGGCCTCCGACGCGCTCCGTCGTCCGTAGAACCGCCCGTAGAACCGTCTGCAAGACCCCGTAAGACCCCGTCGCAACCGCTGCAACCGCAGTACGACACGAAAGTTCCCAGCATGTCTGAGTCCCTCAGTGCCGAAGGCGGCGCCAGCTACGCGTCCGCGGGCGTCGACATCGAGGCGGGCGACCGCGCGGTCGAGCTGATGAAGGAGTGGGTGAAGAAGACGAAGCGCCCCGAGGTCCTCGGCGGCCTCGGCGGCTTCGCCGGCCTCTTCGACGCCTCCGCCCTCAAGCGCTACGAGCGCCCGCTGCTCGCCTCCGCCACCGACGGCGTCGGCACGAAGGTCGACATCGCCCGCCAGATGGGTGTCTACGACACGATCGGCCACGACCTGGTCGCAATGGTCATGGACGACATCGTCGTCTGCGGCGCCGAGCCGCTCTTCATGACCGACTACATCTGCGTGGGCAAGGTCCACCCGGAGCGGGTCGCGGCGATCGTCAAGGGCATCGCCGAGGGCTGCGTCCTGGCCGGCTGCGCCCTGGTCGGCGGCGAGACCGCGGAGCACCCGGGCCTCCTCGGCCCGGACGACTTCGACGTCGCCGGCGCGGGCACGGGCGTGGTGGAGTACGACCGGCTGCTCGGCGCGGACCGCATCCGTACGGGTGACGCGGTCATCGCCATGGCCTCGTCCGGCCTTCACTCCAACGGGTACTCGCTCGTGCGGCACGTGGTCTTCGACCGTGCCGGCATGTCCCTCGACCAGCGGGTCGAGGAGCTCGGCCGGACGCTGGGCGAGGAGCTTCTGGAGCCCACGAAGATCTACTCGCTCGACTGCCTGGCCCTCACCCGGACCACGGACGTCCACGCCTTCAGCCACATCACGGGCGGCGGCCTGGCGGCCAACCTGGCCCGGGTGATCCCGGACGGCCTGCACGCCACCGTCGACCGGTCGACCTGGGCTCCGGGCGCGATCTTCGACCTGGTCGGCAAGGCCGGGCAGGTGGAGCGCCTGGAGCTGGAGAAGACCCTGAACATGGGCGTCGGCATGATGGCCGTCGTGCCGGCCGACTCCGTGGACGTGGCCCTGGCCACCCTGGCGGACCGCGGGGTCGAGTCCTGGGTCGCGGGCGAGATCACCGAGCGCGGCGACCACGCCACCGGCGCCGAGCTGGTCGGGGACTACGCGAGCTGACCGGCCGGAGGGCGTACGTCATCGGGGGTGCCTCCAGGGGCGCCCCCGATCGCCGTCTCCGCCCGCCGCCCCCTGACCGTACGCGAACAGGCATGCGATTCAGCCACGCGGACAGCACAGAAACCCGGCCGGGTGTACCGGACCGGGTTTCAGTGGTTCAGAAGGTCAAGCGCGACGCGGGGAGGACGAAGAGGGACCGGACTGGTCGTCCTCGTCCTCGTCGTCCGTGTTGTAGAGATCCGCGTACTGGGCGTACGGGTCGTCTTCCTCGTCGTCGTCCTCGAACGGCTCGCCATTCGGCGGCTGACTCGAAGTCGAAGCGCCCAGCTCATTGGCCAGACGCGTCAGGTCCGTCCCGCCGCTGCTGTACTTCAGCTGGCGGGCGACCTTGGTCTGCTTGGCCTTTGCCCGGCCGCGCCCCATGGCTCGACCCCCTCGGTGACGGGGCTCGATGGCCCCAGAGTCTTGACACGCGTTCATGATTCGGAGCGGGCTCTCGAAGGAGAGACCGGCCCGTAGGGCTTCAACGGTACCTGTTTCCGTGGGTCTACGGTACGCCGTGCGCATCACATACCCCGGTACAGAACCTTCGAGGTGCCCTTTCCTCGCTGGTCAGTCGCGATTTTAACCTCTTCTGGGGGTACGACCCGCCGACAAGGGTGAGGGAAGTCTCTCCGGCACCCTCACGGAGGCGGGCCGCCCCCGGGCCCGGCTCAGCCGCGCCGCGCCTCCGCCATGCGCTGCTCGGCGATCCGGTCGGCCGCGGCGGCCGGCGGAATCCCGTCTTCCTTCGCACGTGCGAAGATCGCGAGCGTGGTGTCGAAGATCTTCGTGGCCTTCGCCTTGCACCGGTCGAAGTCGAAGCCGTGCAGCTCGTCCGCGACCTGGATCACGCCGCCGGCGTTGACCACGTAGTCGGGCGCGTAGAGGATCCCGCGCTCCTCCAGGTCCTTCTCGACGCCGAGGTGGGCGAGCTGGTTGTTGGCCGCGCCGCAGACGATCTTGGCGGTGAGGACCGGGACGGTGTCGTCGTTCAGGGCGCCGCCGAGCGCGCAGGGCGCGTAGACGTCCAGGCCCTCGACGCGGATCAGCGCGTCGGTGTCCGCGACCACCTTCACCTGGGGGTGCCTGTCGGTGATCCGGCGCACCGACTCCTCGCGCACGTCGGTGACGTACACCTCGGCGCCGTCCTCCAGGAGGTGCTCGACGAGGTAGTGGCCGACCTTGCCGACACCCGCGACGCCGACCTTGCGGCCGCGCAGCGTGGGGTCGCCCCACAGGGTCTGCGCGGAGGCGCGCATGCCCTGGAAGACGCCGAAGGCGGTGAGGACGGAGGAGTCGCCGGCGCCGCCGTTCTCGGGGGAGCGGCCGGTGGTCCACTCGTTCGCGCGGGCGACGACGTCCATGTCCGCGACGTAGGTGCCGACGTCGCAGGCCGTGACGTACCGGCCGCCGAGGGAGGCGACGAAGCGCCCGTAGGCGAGGAGGAGTTCCTCCGTCTTGATCTGCTCGGGGTCCCCGATGATGACGGCCTTGCCGCCGCCGTGGTCGAGGCCGGCCAGGGCGTTCTTGTACGACATGCCGCGCGCCAGGTTGAGCGCGTCGGCGATCGCCTCGGCCTCGGTGGCGTACGGGTAGAAGCGGGTGCCGCCGAGGGCGGGGCCCAGGGCGGTGGAGTGGAGGGCGATGACGGCCTTGAGGCCGGTCGCGCGGTCCTGGCAGAGCACGACTTGCTCGTGGCCACCCTGTTCCGAACGGAAGAGGGTGTGCAGCACGTCTGCGGGATCGACAGGAACGCCGGTCACATCGGTCACGGTGGTGACTCCCAAGTACGAAGCGGCGGTTTCGGCCCTCCCTGCGGGTGGGGGAGGGACCAGTTCGGCAAGAGGGTAAGCGCTACCTGGGCGTAGATCAGCCGCAGTGCGCAGGATCACCCCCTCGGGGAGTACCTCCGTGGAAGGATCGCGACATGTCGGTCGCCTCCTCGGTCCTCGTCCCCTACGCGTCCTACCTGCGGGTGTACGAGCCGCTGGCCGCGTTCCCCGAGCCGGAGCGGTCCCACTGGGCCCGGTACGCGCGGCGGCCCCGCACCCCGGGGGCGCAGGAGGAGCTGCGCCGGTCGCTCGCGGACCTGCTGCCGACGCCCCCGGTCCCGGTGCCGGTCCACGAGAGCGGCGAGGCCTTCGTCGCGCACCTGGACGGGGCGGTGGTGATCTGCCCGTGGCGGACCCGGCTGCGCGGCTGGCTGGCCCTGGAGGAGCTGGTGGCGGAGGGGTATCCGGGGCCGGTGCTCGACGCGATGCTGCCGCCGGTGGTGCGCGCCCAGGTGGCGGCGGACCACGAGCGCTGGCTGGCGCGGAACCCGGACGCGCGCCCGTGGATCCGTACGGCGGTCTGGCAGGTGCCGGTGCGCTGGTTCGCCCTCTTCGGTGACGAGGACCGGCAGTACGAGCCGGGCGCCCCGGAGGAGGGGGCCGGGGCGGGCCGGGCGCCGGTGCTGCGGTACCGGACGACGATGGCCCAGGCGCGGCGCCGGCTCGCGCGGACCCTGCGGGCGCTGCGGGAGTCGATCGACGACGGTCCCATGACGGAGGGTCTGGTCGAGGTGGGGCGCTGGCTGGAGGAGTTCCATCCGCGGGCCCTGGTGGAGCTGGACTTCGGCGGTCTGGTGCACGTGGTGCCGGAGGAGTGGCTGGCGGAGGAGCGGTCGGCGGCCCAGCTCGCGGAGGGGATCGCGGCGCTGCGGGCGGGGGACGGCGAGGCGGCGAACGACGCGTACGGGCGCCTGGCCGAGCGCTGGCGGGCGATCAGGGACCTGCGGTTCGCGAACTGACGACGGCTCGGAGGAGCACGGCCTCTTGAAGCGGAGGGACACGGCTCCTGGAATCGGAGGGGTACGGCCCTCTGGAAGGGGTACGGGCGTCGGGAACCGGCGCTCGTGGCCGGAAGCCGCTGTGCGCGAACTGACACCAGTCGGGCATCTTCGTCAGGTCGGTATCGACAAGACATGTCCGACCGGTGTAAATGATCTTCGAGGTCTCCGGAGCCGCCGGCCCCGGGGACTCCTCCGCGTCCCCTTCCTCCGGTCCACGGGTCCTTCGGCTCCCGTCCGGCGGGGACGTTGGTCCCGATCCGGGCCTTTGGCTCAAGCGTGACGGACAGCACTTAACGCACCCTTGCGCCGATCACCCATCCTCGTGCCAAAATAGGACAAGGAGTCCGGGGAGGGTTCCTTCCGCCCAACTTTGGGCGGAACGCTCAGCATTGCACTCTATGGGGGGTCTGAGGACTCCTGATCGCCCTGTGACTGATCGTCACAGACGCGTGACTGTCCGTTATGGCATGGTCCATCGACTTCCGCCGCTGATGAACACCTGCGAGGGCAATTCCATCGGTTTGGCCGACGTGGCTGGACGGATGGTGTAGTTGTAGTGCCGAGGACAAGCCGTTCGTCCTATAACCGACTCGGCCCGCTTCTGCCATTTCGGGCAACGCGGGTCAAGGTGCAGAATTTAGAGGAAAGAACCGAGATTGGTTCGGTTCTCCCGAGGAGGCCGCTCATGACCGCTCGCACCCCTGATGCCGAGCCGCTGCTGACCCCTGCCGAGGTCGCCACGATGTTCCGTGTGGACCCGAAGACGGTGACCCGTTGGGCCAAGGCGGGCAAGCTCACGTCCATCCGCACCCTGGGTGGGCACCGCCGGTACCGCGAGGCCGAGGTCCGCGCGCTGCTGGCGGGCATTCCGCAGCAGCGCAGCGAGGCCTGAGGTCGCGTGACACCTCGCAGTACCCCGTAACACCGGGCCCTTCCGGATCCCCCAATCCGGTGGCCCACCCCTAGCTCTGCCGGCGATCGCCTGCCCCAACAGGCCTTCGTCAGACGATCGCGCTGGACTCCGCCGGGTCCAGCGCGATCTTTTTGTGCCCGGTGCCACGCGGTGGACAGCGGTGCAATTGCACCGATTAAATCGGACCGGTGTAGGGAGGGTGTAAGTGAAGGTGTTTCTGAAAGACTTTCAGTGACACCCGTCACACGGACGAGCCCTTGCCAGGGTCAAGGCTGTCACTTCGGGGCGGGGGAGCGGCCCGCCGTTGGTCACGGGTCGGCGGGACCTTCGTCCTCAGCGGCCGGCGCCCGCTCCTCGGCGGCGCACGCCTCCGGTGGCTCCGCCGCTTCCGGTACTTCCATGGCGAGTCTCAGCAGGCGGTGGCAGACCACGCAGTGGCGCGTCAGGTGCCCGTACCGCGACGCGGCCGCCAGATGGGCGCGCAGCAGTGCTCGTGTGTCGTGCCGTGCTGCGGACGCCGCGGCCATGCGCGACCACCTCCAGTCGGGGCCCCCGATTCCCTGAAGTCCGGAGTACCGGCGGGCGCGGGCCCCCGTCAAGACACGGGAACGCAACGAAGGCCCGCATCTCACGATGCGGGCCTTCGTCTTCGAGGCGATCCTGACGGGACTTGAACCCGCGACCTCCACCTTGACAGGGTGGCGAGCTAACCAACTGCTCCACAGGACCTTGCTCGCAGCCTTCTTTCAAGCGGCTGCGAGAGAGACTGTACAGCAGGTCAGCGGGTCCGGTCGAACTCACCGACCGCGAGGACCCGGCTACCGGTCCGCGCGGGTCCGGGGCCCGGCGCCGCACCGCTCCCGGGCTACGGGACGGCCGCGTCGATCGCCTTCACGATCCGCTTGTCCGAGACCGGGTACGCCGTCCCCAGGGCGTGCGCGAAGTAGCTCACCCGCAGCTCCTCGATCATCCAGCGGATGTCGGTGACCTCGGCCGGCACCGGCCGCCCCTTCGGGAGCTGTTCGAGCAGCCAGGCGTACTCGTCCTGCATCTCCTGGACCTTCTCCATCCGGGTGGTGTCCCGCTGGACCCCGGTCGGCATCTGCTGGAGCCGCCGGTCCACCGCCACCAGGTAGCGCATCAGGTCCGGGAGCCGCTTCAGCCCCGTACGGGTGACGAAGCCGGCGGGAACCAGCCAGTTCAGCTGCGCCCGCACGTCCTGGAGGTTCGGGAGGAGCGCCGGGCTGCTCGTGGCCTTCAGGCGCCGCTCGCAGGCCTGCCAGGCCGCCAGGACCTGCTGGACCTGGCCCACCGTCCGCACCGTCGTGTCCACCAGGTCCGCGCGGACCTTGTCGTACAGCTTCCGGAAGGACTCCTCGTCCCAGGCCGGGCCGCCGTGGTCCGCGATCAGCTTGTCGGCGGCGGCGGTCGCGCAGTCGTCGAAGAGGGCCTGGATCGAGCCGTGCGGGTTCGAGGACAGGGCCAGCTTCTGCTGGTTGGTCAGCTTGTCCGAGGCGAACTTCGCCGGGTTCACCGGGATGTTCAGCATGATCAGCTTCCGGGTGCCCCGCCACATCGCGAGCGCCTGCTCGGCCTCCGTGTCGAAGAGCCGCACGGCCACGGTGTCGCCCTCGTCCACGAGCGCCGGGTACGCCTTGACCGGCTGGCCCGCCCGCCGGGTCTCGAAGACCTTCGTCAGCGTGCCGATCGTCCAGTCCTTCAGACCCGAGCGCTCCAGGGAGGGCCCGGAGCCGTCCGGGCCGCCCGTGGCCGCCGCGGCGGCCTTGGAGAGGGCCTGGCGGGCCTTCGGACGCAGTTTGAGCCGCAGCGTCTCCAGGTCCTTGGCCTCGGCCAGCTTCCGGCGCCGCTCGTCCACGATCCGGAACGTCACCTTGAGGTGCTCGGGCACCTTCGACCAGTCGAAGTCCTCGGCCGTCAGCGGCACTCCGACCATCCGCTGGAGCTCGCGCGCCAGCGCCGTCGTCAGCGGCTCCTGCACGGGCACGACCGCGTCGAGGAAGCGGCCCGCGAAGTTGGGCGCCGGGACGTAGTGGCGGCGGATCGGCTTCGGCAGGGAGCGGATCAGCTCCGTGACGACCTCCGCCCGCAGACCCGGGATCTGCCACTCGAAGCCCTCGTCCGTCACCTGGTTGAGCACCTGGAGCGGTATGTGGACGGTCACGCCGTCCGCGTCCGCGCCCGGCTCGAACTGGTACGTCACCCGGAACTTGAGCGGGCCCTGCCGCCACGAGTCCGGGTAGTCGTCCTTGGTGACCGCCCCGGCCTTCTCGTTGATGAGCATCTCGCGCTCGAAGTCGAGGAACTCCGGCTCCTCGCGGCGCTTGTGCTTCCACCAGGAGTCGAAGTAGGCGCCGGAGACGACGTGCTCGGGGACCCGCTTGTCGTAGAAGTCGAAGAGCGTCTCGTCGTCCACGAGGATGTCCCGGCGCCGGGCCCGGTGCTCCAGCTCCTCGACCTCGGTGAGCAGCTTGCGGTTGTCGGCGAAGAACTTGTGGTGGGTGCGCCAGTCGCCCTCGACCAGCGCGTTCCGGATGAACAGGTCCCGGGAGACCTCCGGGTCGATCCGCCCGTAGTTCACCTTCCGGTCGGCGACGATCGGGACGCCGTACAGCGTCACCTTCTCGAACGCCATCACGGCCGCCCGGTCCTTCTCCCAGTGCGGCTCGCTGTACGTCTTCTTCACCAGGTGCTGGGCGAGCGGCTCGATCCACTCGGGCTCGATCCGGGCGTTCACCCGGGCCCAGAGGCGCGAGGTCTCTACCAGTTCGGCGGACATGACGAAGCGCGGGGGCTTCTTGAAGAGCGCGGAGCCGGGGAAGATCGCGAACTTGGCGCTGCGGGCGCCGAGGTAGTCGTTCTTCGCCCCGTCCTTCACGTCCTTGAGGCCGATGTGGGAGAGGAGCCCCGCGAGCAGGGACACGTGCACGGACTGCTCCGGAGCGTCCTCCTCGTTCAGGTGGATGCCCATCTGCTTCGCGACCGTCCGCAGCTGGGCGTAGATGTCCTGCCACTCGCGGATCCGCAGGAAGTTCAGGTACTCCTGCTTGCACATGCGGCGGAAGGAGCTGGAGCCCCGCTCCTTCTGCTGCTCGCGGACGTACCGCCACAGGTTCAGGTACGCGAGGAAGTCGCTCGTCTCGTCCTTGAACCGGGCGTGCTGCTGGTCGGCCTGCGCCTGCTTCTCCGCCGGCCGCTCGCGCGGGTCCTGGATGGAGAGCGCCGCCGCGATCACCATGACCTCCCGGACGCAGCCGTTCCGGTCCGCCTCCAGGACCATCCGGGCGAGCCGGGGGTCCACGGGCAGCTGGGACAGCTTCCGGCCCTGCGGGGTGAGCCGCTTCTTCGGGTCCTTCTCGGCCGGGTCGATCGCGCCCAGCTCCTGGAGGAGCTGCACGCCGTCCCGGATGTTGCGGTGGTCCGGCGGGTCGATGAAGGGGAACTTCTCGATGTCCCCGAGCCCGGCGGCGGTCATCTGGAGGATGACGGAGGCCAGGTTCGTGCGGAGGATCTCGGCGTCCGTGAACTCGGGACGGGACAGGAAGTCGTCCTCCGAGTACAGCCGGATGCAGATGCCGTCGGACGTGCGGCCGCAGCGGCCCTTGCGCTGGTTGGCGCTGGCCTGGCTGACGGGCTCGATCGGCAGCCGCTGCACCTTCGTCCGGTGCGAGTAGCGCGAGATGCGGGCGGTGCCCGGGTCGATCACGTACTTGATGCCGGGGACGGTCAGGGACGTCTCGGCGACGTTCGTGGCGAGGACGATCCGGCGGCCGGGGTGGGCCTGGAAGACGCGGTGCTGCTCGGCGTGCGACAGGCGCGCGTAGAGGGGGAGGACCTCGGTGTTGCGCAGCTTCCGCTTGAGCAGGGCGTCCGCCGTGTCGCGGATCTCGCGCTCGCCGGAGAGGAAGACCAGGATGTCGCCCGGCCCCTCGCCCTGGAGCTCGTCGACGGCGTCGCAGATCGCGGTGATCTGGTCCCGGTCGGACTCCTCCGAGTCCTCTTCGAGGAGCGGCCGGTAGCGCACCTCCACGGGGTACGTGCGGCCGCTGACCTCCACGATCGGGGCGTCCCCGAAGTGGCGGGAGAAGCGCTCCGGGTCGATGGTCGCGGAGGTGATCACGACCTTGAGGTCGGGGCGCCTGGGGAGCAGCTGGGCCAGGTAGCCGAGCAGGAAGTCGATGTTGAGGGACCGCTCGTGGGCCTCGTCGATGATGATCGTGTCGTACGCGCGCAGCTCGCGGTCCGTCTGGATCTCGGCGAGCAGGATGCCGTCCGTCATCAGCTTCACGAAGGTCGCCTCGGGGTTCACCTGGTCGGTGAACCGGACCTTCCAGCCGACGGCCTCCCCGAGGGGGGTCCTCAGTTCCTCGGCGACCCGCTCGGCGACCGTACGGGCGGCGATCCGGCGGGGCTGGGTGTGCCCGATCATGCCCCGGACGCCCCGGCCCAGCTCCAGACAGATCTTCGGGATCTGGGTGGTCTTCCCGGAGCCCGTCTCACCGGCGACGATCACGACCTGGTGGTCGCGTATCGCCTCCAGGATCTCGTCCTTCTTCTGCGAGACGGGGAGCTGTTCGGGGTACGTGACGGCGGGCACGCGCGCGGCGCGCGCGTCGACGCGTTCCTTGGCCTCGGCCGCCTCTGCGGCGATCTCGTCCAGGACGGCCGCGCGGGCCTCGGGCTTGCGGATGCGGCGGACGCCTTCGAGACGGCGGCCGAGCCGGTGGGAGTCCCGCAGCGAGACCCCGGCCAGGACGGACTGGAGGGCGGCGAAGGAAGTAGACATACGGAATCCAGGATCGCACCTGCGGACGAGAAGCGGCGAACCGATTTACGAGCGGTGTCCCCGGGGCGGTCGCGCGGGAGCGGTGTCCCCGGGGCGGTCGCGCGGGGTGCGTACTATTTCGGGCACGCCGACCGGACCGGAGAGGTTTCGCATGTTCCGCACCACCCGCGCGCCGGCGGCGTTCGCCGCGCTCCTGGGGGTGGTCCTTGGACTGCTGGTGTGGGGGGTGCCGGGGGAGCGGACCGCCGCTTCCGCCGTTCCCACGGCTTCCGTGGTCTCCGCGACCCCCGTGACCCCTGCGGTCTCCGTGACCCCTGCGGTCTCCGCGACCCCTGTGACCTCCGCGGTCTCCGTGACCCCTGTGACCTCTGTGGTCTCCGCTCCCGGGGCCGTCGTGCCCGGCTGCGATCCGGGGCGCCCCGCCGAGGCGGGGGACGGCGCCCCCGTCGTACCGCCGCGTGCGCACGGCTTCGCCGAGCTGCTGCCCGTCCTCGCCGCCGACCGGACGCCGGGCGGGGTCCGGGCCGTGGTCGCGGCCGGTGCCCGGTCGGCGGCGCCGGGACGGGAGCCGCCCGACCTCGTACCGCCGTCGCCGGTGGAGCTGTCGGTCCTGAGGGTGTAGACGGACGGTCTCCTTCCGCCGCCCTCTTCTTTCCCTCTGTTCCAGGAGTGCTTCCGCATGTCCACCTCCACCTCCCCCAAGGGCTCCGCCAAGGCCAAGCCGGTCGCGATCGTCGCCGGAGTGGCGGCCGCCGCCG
Organism: Streptomyces bikiniensis; assembly: GCF_000716625.1. Lineage (NCBI taxonomy): Bacteria > Bacillati > Actinomycetota > Actinomycetes > Kitasatosporales > Streptomycetaceae > Streptomyces > Streptomyces bikiniensis. The sequence continues at coordinate 192,287 of NZ_JNXJ01000003.1, forward strand.
TGCTGCTCGGCGTCGTCTCGTACACCGCCACCAAGCCCGCGTCCCCCGGCGCCGCCGGCTCGTCCTCCGTCGCGGAGGTCTCCGCCGACCCGGCCGCCGGCGTCCACCCCGAGCTGGAGGCGTACGCCCGCCGCGACGCCTCCGACGGGCTCGCCCTGGGCCGGGCCGACGCGCCGGTGGTGCTCATCGAGTACGCCGACTTCAAGTGCGGCTACTGCGGGAAGTTCGCCCGGGACACCGAGCCGGTCCTGGTGGAGAAGTACGTGAAGAACGGGACCCTGCGCATCGAGTGGCGGAACTTCCCGATCTTCGGCGAGGAGTCCGAGGCCGTCGCCCGCGCCTCCTGGGCGGCCGGACAGCAGGGCCGGTTCTGGGAGTTCCACCGGGCCGCCTACGCGGAGGGCGCCAAGGAGAAGGGCTTCGGGAAGGACCGGCTCGCCGCCCTCGCGAAGGAGGCGGGCGTGCCCGACGCGGCCCGGTTCGCGAAGGACTCCGAGGGGGCGGCGGCCCGCGCGGCCGTCGGCAGGGACCAGGAGCAGGGGTACGCGCTCGGCGCCACCTCGACCCCGTCCTTCCTCGTCAACGGGCGCCCGATCGCGGGCGCGCAGCCCCTGGAGACCTTCACGGAGGCGATCGAGGCGGCGGCGAAGACGGCGAAGAGCGCGAAGAAGCAGCATCCCGCGAAGCCCTCCGCGTCCACGACCCCGTCCACGACCCCGTCCCCGTCCCCGTCCGGGGCCGGGCGGTGACCTCCGGCATCGGCTACTTCGCCGCCTTCCTCGGCGGACTGCTCGCCCTGCTCAGCCCGTGCAGCGCCCTGCTCCTGCCGGCCTTCTTCGCGTACTCCATCGACACGCGCGCGAAGCTGGTCGCCAGGACCGGCATCCTCTACGCGGGCCTGGCGACCACCCTCGTCCCGCTCGGCGCGGCCGGCTCCTTCGCGGGCCGGTTCTTCTACGGCCACCGGGACCTGCTCGTCGCGGTCGGCGGCTGGCTGATCGTCGGGCTCGGCGTCCTCCAGATCCTCGGCCTGGGCTTCACCTCCCGCCGGATCGCGGAGGCGAGCGGCCGCATCCGGCCCACGTCGGCGCTCTCCGTCTACGCGCTCGGCCTGGTCTACGGCCTCGCGGGCTTCTGCGCGGGTCCGATCCTCGGCAGCGTCCTGACGGTGGCGGCGCTGAGCGGCAGCCCGGCGTACGGGGGCCTGCTCCTCGCGGTGTACGCGCTCGGGATGGCGGTGCCGCTGTTCGTCCTGGCGCTGCTCTGGGAGCGGTACGACCTGGGGCGGCGGCGCTGGCTGCGCGGGCGGCCCCTGCGGGTCGGCCGGCTCGCGCTCCACTCGACCTCGGTCCTGTCGGGCCTCTTCTTCGTGGCCCTGGGCACGCTGTTCCTGGTCTTCGACGGGACGACCGCGCTGCCGGGCCTGCTGTCGGTGGACGACTCGTTCGCCGTGGAGGAGCGGGTGGCCTCCCTCGGCCGGGCGGTGCCGGACTGGGCGCTGCTCGCCGCGGTCGTGGCCGCGGTGGCGGCGGCGCTCGCGGTGCGGGGCCGGCGGGGGAGCCGTACGGGCGGTACGGACCGTACGGAGGAGCGCGAGGAGGCGTGACGCGTACGGGGGAGGGGCGCGGGCTCCTTCCCCGTACCACCGCCGCTCTCGTTTGCAAAAGGCTTCCCGGACACGACGAAGGCCCCGCTCTTTCGAACGGGGCCTTCTGCCTGTGGCTGGGGCCGGGGTCGAACCGGCGACCTATCGCTTTTCAGGCGATCGCTCGTACCAACTGAGCTACCCAGCCACGAGACCGTTTCCGGTCTCGGCGATCCTGACGGGACTTGAACCCGCGACCTCCACCTTGACAGGGTGGCGAGCTAACCAACTGCTCCACAGGACCTTGCTTCGTGACGAGAACAAGTCTCGCACACGTTTGAAACGTGCCCCCAACGGGATTCGAACCCGTGCTACCGCCTTGAAAGGGCGGCGTCCTGGGCCACTAGACGATGAGGGCTAGGGGCTCACCTGGGCGCTTCGTCAGCGCGTCGGGGACGTGAGAAGCATATGGGATGCCGGCCGCTATCGCCAAAACGGTTTCCGCCCGAGGGAGAATGGGCGCGTGCTGGAGATGACGCGCGAGGAGTTCGAGGAGCTTGTCGCCGAAGCCCTGGACCGGATCCCGCCGGAGCTGACGCGGCTGATGGACAACGTCGCCGTGTTCGTGGAGGACGAGCCGCCCGCCGACGATCCCGAGCTGCTCGGGCTCTACGAGGGGACGCCGCTGACCGAGCGGGGCGAGTGGTACGCCGGGGTCCTCCCGGACCGGATCACGATCTACAGGGGGCCGACGCTCCGGATGTGCGAGTCGCGCGAGGACGTGGTCGCGGAGACCGAGATCACGGTGGTGCACGAGATCGCCCACCACTTCGGCATCGACGACGAACGACTGCACGCGCTGGGCTACGGCTGACGGGTTGCGCGTGCGGGGGCGCGGGTTCCGTTTCCCTTGCGCGGGGGCCCGTGTCCCTTGCGGGGCCGGGGGAGTTGGGCAGTGCGACGCGTTCCGTTCCTGCCTGTTGTGTCCTGGAGGTGCCCCCGTGCGCCATTTGCCCACCCCGGTGAGATGGGTCGCCACCGCGCTGACCGTCGCGGCCTGCGCCGGCCTGAGCGGCTGTATGAGTGTGAGCGACGACGGGGCGAAGCCGGGGCCCGGCGCGTCCGGGGGGAAGCGGGGCGTGGCGGCCGAGTCCGACGGCGGCGCGGGCCTCCCGGACGGGGGCGGCGGCTCCTGGAACGGCCGGCCGGACGGGGGAGGGCCGGACGTGGCGGGGGCCGGCAAGGGGTCCCCGGTGCCGAGCGGCTCGCCGTCCGGCAGCGCGCGGCCCACGGAGGGCGCGGCCCCGTCGGGCGTCACCCCTTCCGGCGGTACGGCGAAGCCGCAGCAGCCGTCCGGCGGCGGCCACGAGGAGCCGGGCGGCGGCGCGGGCGGCAGCGGCGGGGACGGCGGAGGCGGGAACGGGGGCGGGAGCGCGGGCGGCGGGACCGGCGGCACCGACGGGGGAACGGGAGGACCGGGCGGCGGGGACACGCCCACCCAGGAGCCGACGCAGCCGCCCGTCGAGCCCACGCCGGAGCCGCCGGTCCCGACCCCGGAACCGACGCCCGAGCCGACCTCGGCCCCCACCGATCCGCCGGCGCCGGGCCCCGAGGCCCAGATGGGCGCCGTGTGGGCCGCCGAGGAGGAGGGCGCGGGCGCGTCCTCGGAACCGGTGGCGTCTCCGCAGGTGGGGCCGGTGTGAGGGAGTCCGATTTGCCATAGGTGGGGGAGGGTGCGTATGGTGGTAGATCGTTTGATCCCATTGCCCGGCGCCGACACAGAAGAGCGCCGTGTGGCGCGTACTCTCCCTAGCCGTGGCTGGACCGCATTGAGGCGGTCGATTTGCGAAAACACGGAGTTGACGGGCGCGTGCCGAGACTCCGGAAGGTTTCGCATTTCGCATGTCCATTTTCAGTTCTGACCACGCCGTCATGCCCGAGAACGACGAGATCGTCGAGGCCGCAGAGGCCACCGAGACCGTCGCGATCGAGGCCGAGGCCCAGGCCCTGATCGAGGCCGACACCCTCGCCGAGGCCGAGACCGAGTTCCAGGCCGACGACTCCGCCGAGGAGCCCGACTCCGCCGAGCCCACGATCACCTTCGCGGACCTCGGTCTGCCGGAGGGCGTCGTGCGCAAGCTCGCGCAGAACGGCGTGACCACCCCCTTCCCGATCCAGGCGGCGACCATCCCGGACGCCCTGGCCGGCAAGGACATCCTCGGCCGCGGTCGCACCGGCTCCGGCAAGACCCTCTCGTTCGGTCTGCCGCTCCTCGCCACCCTGGCGGGCGGCCACACCGAGAAGAAGAAGCCCCGCGGCGTCATCCTCACCCCGACCCGTGAGCTCGCGATGCAGGTCGCGGACGCCCTCCAGCCCTACGGCGACGTGCTCGGCCTGAAGATGAAGGTCGTCTGCGGCGGCACGTCCATGGGCAACCAGATCTACGCCCTGGAGCGCGGCGTCGACATCCTCGTCGCCACCCCGGGCCGTCTCCGCGACATCATCAACCGCGGCGCCTGCTCCCTCGAGGCCGTCCAGATCGCCGTCCTCGACGAGGCCGACCAGATGGCCGACCTGGGCTTCCTGCCCGAGGTCACCGAACTGCTCGACCAGGTTCCGACCGGCGGCCAGCGCCTCCTCTTCTCCGCCACCCTGGAGAACGAGATCGACAGCCTGGTCAAGCGCTACCTGGTGGACCCCGTCACGCACGAGGTCGACCCGTCCGCCGGCGCCGTCACGACCATGACCCACCACGTCCTCGTCGTGAAGCCGAAGGACAAGGCCCCGGTCACCGCCGCGATCGCCGCCCGCAAGGGCCGCACGATCATCTTCGTCCGCACCCAGCTCGGTGCCGACCGCATCGCCGAGCAGCTCCGCGAGTCCGGCGTGAAGGCCGACGCGCTGCACGGCGGCATGACGCAGGGCGCCCGTACGCGGACCCTGGCCGACTTCAAGGACGGTTACGTCAACGCGCTCGTCGCGACCGACGTCGCCGCCCGCGGCATCCACGTCGACGGCATCGACCTGGTCCTGAACGTGGACCCGGCCGGCGACCACAAGGACTACCTGCACCGCTCGGGCCGCACCGCCCGTGCCGGCCGCTCCGGCGTCGTGGTCTCCCTGGCCCTGCCGCACCAGCGCCGCCAGATCTTCCGCCTGATGGAGGACGCGGGCGTCGACGCCTCGCGCCACATCGTCGGCGGGGCCGGCGCCTTCGACCCGGAGGTCGCCGAGATCACCGGCGCCCGTTCGCTGACCGAGGTCCAGGCCGACTCCGCGAACAACTCCGCCAAGCAGGCCGAGCGCGAGGTCGTCGACCTCACCAAGCAGCTGGAGCGCCTCCAGCGCCGGGCCGTCGAACTCCGCGAGGAGGCCGACCGCCTGGTGGCCCGCGCCGCCCGCGAGCGCGGCGAGGACCCGGAGGCGGCCGTGGCCGAGGTGACCGAGGCCGCCGAGGCCGAGGTCGCGGCGGCGGCCGTCGAGGCCGAGCGCGCCGCGAAGGCCGAGGAGCAGCAGCGCCGCGAGGAGCGCCCGTCCTTCCGCGACGAGCGGGGCAACTTCGAGCGCCGCGACCGTGGCGGTGACCGGGGTGGCTTCCGCGGCGGTGACCGTGGCGGCCGTTCCTTCGAGCGTCGTGACAACGACCGTCCGTCCGGTGGCTTCCGTCGCGACGACCGTCCCTCGGGTGGCTTCAACCGTGACGACCGTGGCGGCCGTTCCTTCGAGCGTCGTGACAACGACCGTCCGTCCGGCGGTTTCCGTCGCGACGACCGTCCCTCGGGCGGTTTCAACCGTGACGACCGCGGCGGTGACCGTGGCGGCTTCCGCCGTGACGACCGTCCGTCCGGTGGCTTCCGTCGTGACGAGCGTCCGTCGGGCGGTTTCAACCGTGACGACCGTGGCGGCCGTTCCTTCGAGCGTCGTGACAACGACCGTCCGTCCGGTGGCTTCCGTCGTGACGACCGTCCGTCGGGCGGTTTCAACCGTGACGACCGCGGCGGCCGTTCCTTCGACCGCCGTGACGACCGCCCCTCCGGCGGCCACCGCGGCAGCGACCGCCCGTTCAACCGCGACCGTCGCGACGACCGCCCCTCCGGCGGCTTCCGCTCGGGCGGCGACCGCCCGTACGGCCGCCGTGACGACCACCGCGGCTCCGGCCCGGCCGGCGGCTCCTTCCGCCGCGACGACAAGCCGCGCTGGAAGCGCAACGGCTGACACCACGACGGCCACTGGCCGCTAGCACCCTGAACCAGGGCCCGTACGAGCACTCCGGTGCCGCACGGGCCCTGCTTCGTACAGACGGCCCCGGCACCCGCCACCCCGTCCCCTTCGACCGCCTCCAGCGCGCCCGGTGTGGGATACCCGATCGGTTCCTGGGATCTCTCGGGCTATGCTGCACGGGTGTGTCCGTCCACGGGCCGTTAGCTCAATTGGTCAGAGCAGCGGACTTTTAATCCGTTGGTTGTGGGTTCGAGTCCCACACGGCCTACCGAAGGCGGGGAGGGTTCTCTCCGGTCCGCCGAGAAGCGCCCCGTCGGTTCCGACCGGCGGGGCGCTTCGGCGTTTCCGGGGGAGGGCTTTTTGGTCAGCGGGTCTCCGGGCGGTGGCAGACGCAGACGTTCACGTCGTGGGGCTGGTGGTGGAGGCCGGTTCGAGGGTGCGGAGGGCGCCGTCCGCGGGGAAGAGCGGCCTTCCGCCGCCGAGGAGCAACGGCACGACGACCGGGCGGAGTTCGTCGGCCAGGTCCTCGGCCAGGAGCGTGCGGACGAGGGCGGGGCTGTCCAGGACGAGGAGGTCGCGGCCGGGGCCCGTGGAGTTCGCGGAGGCCGTCCACAGCTTGTCGCCGTGGACGAGCCGGGTGTTGTGCCGGCCGGGGTCGGCCTCGTCGAGGGCGTGGGAGACGATGTACTTCGGGAGCGCGTCCATCCGGTCGGCGAAGGGGCCGCCGGCCCGCTCCGGCCAGGCGTTCGCCCTCGCCCGCCAGGTGCGGCGGCCGAGGAGCAGGCCGTCCGCCCGCTCCGTGGCCTCGGTGAACGCGCCGTCCACCACCTCCGGGGGGTGAGGCGCCCGGGTCCTCCGGGTGCCCCTGGGTCTTCCCTGATCCGCCGGGCTTTCCGGGTGCCCTTCCCGCCTCGGGGTAGGAAAGCCGCGGGGCACGAGGGGAGAGACGGACCGGCGGTCGGGAAGGCACCGCTCCCGGGAGGTCCCTCCCGCGCGGGCCCCTGCGCCGAACGGCTTCGTCCGGGGCGCGGGGCGCAGAGGGGTGGGGAAAGGTGGAGACGGAACGTGGAGGTGGGGACGGTGACGGCGAGCGGAACCGGTGATCCGGCGAAGACGGCCCGGCGGCTGGCGCGCTGCGCGCTGCTCGCGGCGGTGGCCGCGGTCGTGGTGCTGCTGACGGCGCTGGGCGGCGGCGGGGTGCTGATCCTGGTGAGCGGGCTCGCGGGACTCGCTCTGTCGGCCGTGGGCATCTGGTGGTTCCTCGCCCACCGGGGACCGCTGCGGGCGCTCGGTGCGCTGCTCGCGGTGGCCGCGCCCGCCGCGGTCCTCACCCTGTACGTCGTCGGCGGCGTCTGGCTGAACGCCCTCGGGGCGCTCGCGCTCTGGGGCGTGGCGTTGCTCTGCGCCCGGTCCGCCCTGCGCCGGCCGGAGGAGGACGGGGACGGGGTGATGCGGGGCGTGCCGGCGGCCCGGCCCGAGAAGGCCGTCCTGATCATGAACCCGAAGTCCGGCGGCGGAAAGGTCGAGCAGTTCGGGCTCGTCCGGCGGGCCGAGGAGCTGGGCGCCCGGGTGGTCCTCCTCGACCCGTCCGCCGACACCGACGTCACCGCACTCGCCCGGCAGGCCGTGGCCGGGGGCGCCGACCTGCTCGGCGTGGCCGGCGGCGACGGCACGCAGGCGCTGGTCGCCGCCGTGGCCGCCGAGCACGACCTGCCGTTCCTCGTCATCTCGGCCGGCACCCGCAACCACTTCGCCATGGACCTCGGCCTCGACCGCACCGACCCGTCGACCTGCCTGAACGCCCTGACCGACGGCGAGGAGCTCCGGGTCGACCTCGGCTCGGTCTCCGGCCGCGCCTTCGTCAACACCGTCTCCTTCGGGGTGTACGCGGACGTGGTCCACCACCCCGAGTACCGCGACGCCAAGGCCGGCACCGCCCTCGACGCCCTGCCCGACCTGCTCCAGGGCGGCGAGGGCGGCCGCGTCGACGCGGTCGTCGACGGCACCCTGGTCGACGCCCAGCAGGCGCTCCTGGTCAGCAACAACCCGTACGCCACCCCCGATCCGCTCAGCGCCGACCCGGCACGGAGACCCCGTCTCGACGGGGGCGAGCTCGGCGTGATCGGCGTCCGGGTGGAAGGGGCGATGCAGGCCGCCGAGCTGGCGGTACGGGGCACCCAGGCGGCCGCCCTGAACGTCCTGACGGCCCGCAGGGTCGAGGTCACCTGCGACGACGGTGACGGCGCCCTCTCCGTCGCCGTCGACGGCGAGGCGCTGGTCCTGCCCGCCCCGGTCGTCTGCACCCTCCGCCCGCGCGCCCTGCGGGTGCTCGTGCCCCGGGACCGGCCGGGCATCACGCCTCCACCGCCGCCCATGGACTGGCGGCGCATCACCGAGCTCGCCTTCCACACCCACCACCCCCATCGATCCCCGAGGAACGGCGCATGACCCACGACACGCCCACCGAGACCGTCCAAGCCGTCCTGCACGATCTCCGGGCCGTCGACGGCGCCGTGTACGCCGCCGTGGCGGCCACCCCCACGCCCACCCTGGACACGGCCCTGCGCCGGCTCTCCAGGACGGCCGACCACTCCAAGATCTCCTTCTCCGTCGCGGCCGTGCTCGGCCTCTTCCCGGGCCGTCCGCGCCGGGCCGCGCTCGCCGGGGTCGGGGCGATCGCGGTGGCCTCGGCCACGGCGAACCTGCTGGGCAAGCGGCTCGTCCGCAGGGCGCGGCCGGACCGGGAGGCGGCCCGGGTGGTGGCGGGCCGGCACGTTCCCATGCCGGACTCGGCCTCGTTCCCCTCGGGGCACACCGCGTCGGCGGTCGCCTTCGCCACCGCCGTGGGGGTGGTGCTGCCCGCCGCCGCCGTGCCCCTCGGGATCCTGGCGTCGACGGTGGGGTACTCCCGCGTCCACACCGGCGTGCACTATCCGGGCGACGTCGCCGCGGGCGCCGTCCTCGGCGTCGCCAGCGCCGCCGTCTCGCTGACGGTCGGAGCCTCCCTGGCCCGCCGGCGGGGGTAGCGGCCGGGAGGTTCACCGGAAGGCTCGACACGCCCCCCAGGGCCTGTCCGGCGGATCATGGCCGGGGCCGCGACGCCCGGCACGGCACCTCGCCGCGTTGCCGAAACGCCCCGACAGCTCCGCCATCGGCCCGCTCCGGCGCCGTGCGGGCCACCGCGCCGGACGCCGCGGCCCACCCGACCCCGATCCGCCGGACAGGCCCTGGGCCGGGTCACTCCGCCCGTGCCAGTTCCTCCTCCGTGAGGCCGAGCGTCGCGAGCCGTTCCGGGTCCGCCAGGATGTGGAGCTCGACAATCCGGTCACCGGCGACCGTGAACACCATGAGCGCGGCCGGGCGTCCGTCGACGACCGACAGGACCGCGGGGTCACCGTTGGCCACGACCCGCAGTGACGCCCTGCGGAACCGGGAGTACGCCAGGGCCTGCGCGACGACGGTCTCGGCGCCCCGCACCAGCTTGGAGGCGCCGGCCATGAGCCGGCCGCCGTCCGCGCGCAGCACCACGTCCGGGTCGAGGACCGCGAGCAGGCCCTCGAAGTCGCCGCCGTTCGCGGCGGTGAGGAAGGCGTCCGCGAGCTCCCGCCGGCGCCGTGCGTCCGGGGCGGGGCCCGGGGAGGCGTCCCGCACCCGGCGGCGGGCGCGGCTGGCGAGCTGGCGGGTCGCGGCCGGGCTGCGGTCCACGACCTCCGCTATCTCGTCGAAGGAGACGGCGAACATGTCGTGCAGGACGAACGCGAGCCGCTCGGCCGGCGACAGGGTCTCCAGGACGACGAGGAGCGCGAGACCGACGGACTCGCCGAGCTCGGCCGCGCGCTCCGGGTCGGTGGCGGCCGCGGCGTCGGCGCCCCCACCGACCCGGACCACCGGGTCGGGGACGTAGTACTCCAGCGGGGACTCGCGGCGCGAGCCGCGCGAGCGCAGCATGTCCAGGCAGACGCGGCCGACGACCGTGGTCAGCCAGCCGCTGAGGTTCCGCACCTCGCCGATGTCGGCGCGGCTCAGCTTGAGCCAGGCCTCCTGGACGGCGTCCTCGGCCTCGCTCAGCGAGCCCAGCATCCGGTACGCCACCGCCCGCAGGTGCCCCCGGTCGGCGTCGAAGCGCCGGGCCAGGAGTTCCTCGTCGCCGTGCGGGTTCATGTTCATGTCCACCAGATCCACCGTGCCCATCAGATCCACCGCGTCCATCAGATCCACCGCGCTCATCATGTCCACCGTGCCCAACAGATCCACCGTGCCCGCGTCCACGCTCGCGCCCGTCATGTCTCCATGACGGATCGGACCCCGCCCATGTGACAGGGAGAGGGGGTCGGACGTTTCGGTGCGTGAGATTCCCGCCGTTCCGGCGTGAGCGCCCGGGATTCCCCGGTCCGAGCCGTCGACCGCCGTGGTTTCCCACTTCAGCGGCGTGCCCGCCGGTCCTAGTTTGATCGTCATGACGACGACACCGCAGGTCAACCCCGTCCTCCGTACCCCGCCGGCCCCGCCCGCCGCCGCTGCCGCGTACTTCTCCGCGAGCCTCGCCTTCCACGCCGACGTCTCCGACGTGGCCTCCGCCCTCGCCGCCGCAGTGGCCGAGGGCACCGACCCCGGCTTCGTCCTGGTCGACACCCGGTCCACCGCCTCCTGGGACCAGGGGCACGTCCCCGGCGCCGTCCACCTGCCGACCGCGCTCGTCCCCGAGCAGGCCGAGGAACTGCTCGACCGGTCCGTGCCGGTCGTCACGTACTGCTGGGGCCCCGGCTGCAACGGCGCCACCCGCGCCGCGCTCGCCCTCGCGGAGCGGGGCTTCCAGGTCAAGGAGATGCTCGGCGGCTTCGAGTACTGGGTGCGGGAGGGGTTCGCGTACGAGACGTGGGAAGGGCCCGCGGAGAGGGCCGCCGACCCCCTGACGGCCCCGGTCGGCACCGACGACTGCGGCTGCTGAGACAGGGGCCGGGAAGAACCGATTTCAGGATCGCCCCGGTCATGCCGTAGAGTCGTGTTCACCGACGCGGGGTGGAGCAGCTCGGTAGCTCGCTGGGCTCATAACCCAGAGGTCGCAGGTTCAAATCCTGTCCCCGCTACTCAGTAGTGACGAAGGCCCGGATCCAAGAGGATCCGGGCCTTCGTCGTTTCCCCGGGCGTTTCCGGTTGACCTTGACGCAACGTCAAGATCTAGCGTTCCCGTCATGGAGTGGTCGATCCAGGAGATCGCCAAGAAGGCCGGCACCACCAGCCGCACCCTCCGGCACTACGGAGAGCGCGGACTGCTGGAGCCGAGCCGGATCGGCGCGAACGGTTACCGGTACTACGACCAGGCGGCGCTCGTGCGGCTGCAGCGGATCCTGCTGCTGCGCGAGCTGGGGCTCTCGCTGCCCGCCATCGCCGAGGTCCTCGCGGGCCAACGGGACACCTCCGCGGCCCTGCGCACCCACCTCGCCCTCCTGGAGCAGGAGCGCGAGCGCATCGGACGCCAGATCGCGTCGGTGCGGACCACCCTCCACAAGACCGAGAACGGAGAAGAGCTCATGGCGGACGAAGTGTTCGACGGTTTCGACCACACGCGGTACGAGGAGGAGGTCACCCACCGCTGGGGCCGCGAGGCCTACGAGCAGGGCGACCGGTGGTGGCGCTCGCTGGACGAGGAGCGGAAGCGGGCGTTCATCGAGGAGCAGGCCGGCATCGCCCGCGACTTCGGGAAGGCGGCGCGGGACGGCCTGGCCGCCGACAGCGACGAGGTGCAGGCCGTCGCGCGGCGCCACGTCGCGTGGCTGTCGACCACCACGGAGCCGACCAAGGAGTACGTGATCGGCCTCGGCCGGATGTACGTCGACGACCCTCGGTTCACCAAGAACTACGACAAGTACGGCGAGGGCACCGCGGTCCTCGTCCGGGACGCGCTGGCGGTCTACGCCGAGCGGAACATGTAGTCCCCGGACGGCCCCCGCCGGCTTCCCGGGCGGCCCCCGTCGACTTTCCGGCGGCCCCCCGCCGGCACCCCGGCTTCCTGGGCAGCCCCCGCCGGCTTCCCGGGATCCCGGCATCCCCGCCGGCATCCCGGACCGTCCCGTACGCCGGTCGGCCGTGCGGAGTCGCCGTCCGCCGGGGCGGCGGCCACCCTGGAAAGGGCGCGGTACGGGGCCGCGGCCGGGCGGACCGGGCAGGAGAGAACGGTGGGGCACCCCCTAGGAGCGGCGGGCGGCGGGCGGCGGGGCGGTGGGGGCCGTCCCGCGTACCGGGGCACCCGGCGGTTCATCCGCGCGCTGCCGCCGCTGATCATCGCCGGCGGTGTCCTCTTCGACGTGTCGACCCCCGCTCCGTACACCGCCTCCCCCATGCTCGCCGCCGCCCCGCTGGTCGCCGCGCCCTTCTTCTCCCTGCTCACCACCCTCCTCACCGGGATCGTCGCCGTCCTCGCCTCGGTCGGCCTCTCCCTCTTCAGCGACGACGGCACCCGTGCTCCGGCCGTCGCCGAGATCCTGACCGTGCTCACCGTCTCCGGGCTCGCCCTCCTCATCAACCGGGTGGTGCGCCGCAGCGGCGAGCGGCTCGCCTCGGCGCGGGTCATCGCGGAGACCGCACAGAAGGCGGTGCTGCCGACGCCCGCCGAGCGGATCGGCGGGCTGCGGTGCGCGGCCCGCTACGAGGCGGCGCAGGCGGACGCGTTCATCGGCGGCGACCTCTTCGCCGTGCAGGACACCCCGCACGGGGTGCGGCTCGTGGTCGGGGACGTGCGGGGCAAGGGCCTCGACGCGGTCGAGGCCGTCGCCGTCGTCATCGGGGCCTTCCGGGAGGCGGCCGAGCAGGAGCGGACCCTGGAGGGCGTGGCGCAGCGGCTCGAACGCGCACTGGACCGGGAGGGCACCCGCCGGGACAGTCTCGACGCCGTCGAGGGGTTCACCACCGCCGTCCTGGCCGAGGTCCCGCGCTCCGACGGCAGCGGCACCTTCGACGGGTTCGTACGGGTCGTCAACCGGGGGCACCCGTCCCCGCTGATGCTGTACGGCGACGGGCGGGTCGAACCGGTCGACCCGAGCCGGCCCGCGCTGCCCCTCGGCATGGGGGACCTCGCGTCGTGGCCGGACCGGGCCGAGGCCCGGCCGTACCCGCCGGGCACGACGCTGCTCTTCTACACGGACGGCCTCTCGGAGGCGCGGAACGCGCAGGGCGTCTTCTACGACCCGGCGGAGCGGCTGGCCGGGCGGGTCTTCCCCGGGCCCGAGGAGATGCTCGACGCGCTCGTGGACGACGTACGGCTCCACACGGGCGGCGGGGCGACGGACGACATGGCGCTGCTCGCGCTCAACCGCCCGACGGCGGGGCAGCCGGAGCGGCGCCGCACGATGTCGGTGGTGCCGCCCGGCGGGCCCGGGTCCCGGCGCTGACCGGCCCCTCGCCTCTCCCCGACCGCCCGGCGGGCCCCGTCACCAGGGGTAGTCGAGAGGTCTCCCTGCGATAACAATTGATGCACCGTCAGGAATCGGGGGTTTCGCCGTTTCCGGATCCGTCCTTGCTGAAGGGGGGTCAAGTCTGACCATTCCCTCTCAATTCAATGAACGATCAAGAGGAGCGGCTTGGAATCGGGACCCCCTGTCTATTAACGTTCGATAACGCAGCGCGGTCGTCCCAGCCGTCGCAAGAGACGGCACCGTGCGCACGCGCCGAATCCCGAAAGGGAACCGGGGAACCACCATTTGGGGTGAATCGAGCCCTTCGCACTCGTGCGTCCGGGCCCGTAGGAGACCTTCCTGCTCCGAACCCGTCAGCTAACCCGGTAGGCGAGAAGGAAGGAAAGGAGCGCGCCTCCGTGGCGTCCAACACCCCTGCCCCCGAAGCTCCCTTCGATGCCTTCGGCGGCGGTGCGGCCCCCTCCGCCCCGGGTACCGAGTGGAACCCCACCGAGGATTCCCTCCGCGCCCAGAACCGCTCCGGCGGCCGGCACCGGGTCGTCAAGCAGCGCTCCAACTTCGCCCGCTCCTCCACCGTCCTCGGCGTCGGCGTCATCGCCGCCGTCGGCGCGGGCGGCCTCGCCACCGCGCAGGAGAAGCCCCCGGTCGCCATATCGCTCCCGGACCTCCCCGACCTGAACCTGCCCGACGCCCACGACCTCCCCGGCGTCGGCGCCCTCCTCCCCGAGGAGGAGCCGGAGGCGGTCCCCGCGGACCGCGCCAACCCGAACCCGCTGACCTCCGCCACGTACACCACCGAGGCCGACGAGCGGGCCGCGCGCACCGGTCAGGTCACGCAGGCGAGCCTGACGACGGCGGACGCCCCGAGCACCGCCGACGCGGGCGAGGCCCTGCGCGCCCGCATCCTCCAGCAGGCCGAGCAGCAGCAGGCCTCCGCCGACGCCGCCGAGAAGGCCGCGGCGGAGAAGGCGGCCGCCGAGAAGGCCGCCGCCGAGGCCCGGGCCAAGGCCGACGCCGCCGAGAAGGCCGCCGCCGAGGCGAAGGCGAAGGCCGAGGCGGAGGCCAAGGCCAAGGCGGAGGCGGAAGCCAGGGCGAAGGCCGAGGCCGAGCGCCTCGCCAAGCTCGCCGCCAGCTACTCGATGCCCCTCTCCTCGTACTCCCTCACCGCCACCTACATGCAGTCCGGCTCGATGTGGTCCTCCGGCCACCACACGGGCCTCGACTTCGCCGCCCCCACCGGCACCCCGCTCAAGGCGGTCCACGGCGCGACGGTCAAGTCGGCGGGCTGGTCCGGCTCCTACGGCTACCGGATCGTCCTGGAGCTGGAGGACGGCACCGAGGTCTGGTACTGCCACCTCTCCTCCATGACGGTCTCCGCCGGCCAGACCGTGGGCACCGGCGAGACGATCGGCCGCGTCGGCGCCACCGGCAACGTCTCCGGCGCCCACCTCCACCTGGAGGTCCACCCCGGCGGCGGCGACGGCGTCGACCCGGCGGCCTGGCTGCGCTCCAAGGGCCTGACGGTCTGACCCCTCCCCGGACTCCCGGGAACCCCCTTCCCGGATTCCCGGAAGCACGCGGAATAGGCCCGGCGACGGGGACCGTTGACCACCCCATGACCTCTCTCCGTATGCTGGGCACGTCCGACCTGCACGTCTTCCCGCTCGCCCTCGGCGGCAACGTCTTCGGCTGGACCGCCGACGAGGCGCAGTCCTTCGCCGTCCTCGACGCCTACGCCGCCGCCGGCGGCAACTTCGTCGACTCCGCCGACGTCTACTCGGCCTGGGCCGAGGGCAACGAGGGCGGCGAGTCCGAGACCGTCATCGGCCGCTGGCTCGCCTCCCGGGGCAACCGCGACGACGTCGTCGTCGCCACCAAGGCCGGCGCCCACCCCCGGTTCAAGGGGCTCTCCGCCCCCACCGTCAAGGCCGCCGCAGAGGAGTCCCTGCGCCGCCTCGGCACCGACCGCATCGACCTGTACTACACCCACTTCGACGACGAGTCCGTCCCCGTCGAAGAGATCGTCACCGCCCTCGACCAGCTGGTGCGGGACGGCAAGGTACGGGCCGTCGCCGCCTCCAACATCTCCCCGGAGCGGCTCCGCGCCTCCCTCGACTTCGCCGAGGCCGAAGGACTCGCCCGCTACGTCGCCCTCCAGCCGCACTACAACCTGGTCTCCCGCGAGACCTACGAGGGCCCGCTCCTGGAGACCGCCGAGCAGGCGGGCCTCGCCGCCGTCCCGTACTACGGCCTCGCCTCCGGCTTCCTCACCGGCAAGTACCGCCCCGGCACCGCCGTCGACAGCGCCCGCGCCGCCGGGGCCGGCAAGCACCTCGACACCGAACGGGGCCGGGCGGTGCTCTCCGCGCTCGACGCGGTCGCCGGGGCGCACGGCGCCGAGCCCGCCTCCGTGGCCCTCGCCTGGCTCGCCTCCCGGCCGACGGTCGTCGCGCCGATCGCCTCGGCCCGTACGGTCGAACAGCTCCCGGCCCTGGTCGCCTCCGCCGGCCTGGAGCTCACCGAGGAGGAACTGACCCTCCTGACCGAGGCGTCCGAGGTGCCCGAAGCGGCCGGGGCCTCCGGGGACCGGGGCTAACTGCGGTACGGGTTGTAGCCGCCGTAGTCCAGGTACTGCGGCGGCGCCCACGCCCGGCCCGTCGCCCGCGCCGCGTACGTGAGCGCGGGCGAGGCGACCGCCCGGCGCTGCCACAGGTGGTGGAGGAGTTCCTGCTCGCGGGCCGCGAAGTCGGGCCCGGCGGTGCCGCGCCGGGCCCGGTCCCGCAGGAACGCGAGGGTCGTCGCGAAGGACTCGTACTCGGCGACGGCCCGCGCCCCCTCCTTGCCGTACGTCCGGGCGGCGTAGGAGCGGGCGAGCTGCCGGGCCCGCATCGAGGAGAGCGCGAGCGGCTCGGCGGGGGAGAGCCAGCCGGCCGCCGCGTACGCCGGGAGCTCCCCGGAGACCGTGCGCAGCTCCCGCTGCCGGCTCCACACCGCGAGCCAGGTCAGCAGGCCGAAGGCCGGCATCATGAGCGCCCCGTACACCGCGTAGAAGATCCAGGGGCCGCCGAAGGTGGCCGAGCCGTTCCAGGCGGCGTGCATGCCCATGGAGAGCAGCAGCCCGGCGAGCGGCAGCAGCACCTTCCGCAGCCGCTTCCCGCGCGGGGCGAGCGCGGCGAAGCCGAAGCCGAGGCCGGTGAGCACGGTGAACAGCGGGTGCGCGAACGGCGACATCACGACCCGTACGAAGAAGGTCCCGGCGGTCACCATGCCGATGCCGGTGGCGCCGACCTCCTGGTCCTCGCCGAAGGCGTTGCCGAGGTAGAGGATGTTCTCGGTGAAGGCGAAGCCGGTCGCGGTGAAACCGGCGATCACCACCCCGTCGACGAGCCCGCCGAAGTTCCGGCGCCGGAAGAGGAAGAGCAGCAGGATCGCGGCGGCCTTGGCGCTCTCCTCCACCACCGGGGCGACGACGGTGGCGCCGAGGTGGTCGGCGGAGGCCGGGTCGGCGGTGGCCGTGGCGATCCAGCGGATCGCGAAGGAGTTCGCCAGGATCGCGACGAGCGCGGCGGCGAAGGCGCCCCACGCGAAGGCGAAGAGCAGGTTCTTCCACGGCCCCGGCTCCACCCGGTCCAGCCAGCGGAACGCCGCCATCAGCAGCGGTACGGGGAGCACGGCGAGGCCCAGGCCGACGAGGAAGCCCTGTGTGCCCGTCTGCTCGCGGACCATCGCCAGGATGACCAGGGCGCAGATCGCGAGCACGGTGACCAGGGATATCGCCCGGACCAGCCGGCTGCGCCAGAAGGCCCGGCGCGGCCGGTAGCGCCACTGGGAGCGGTCGGCTGCGGCGGGGAAGGCCGGTTCCTCGGCGTCCCGTCGGGGGACGGGGGCGGCTTCGGGGCCGGAGCCGGGGCCGTGTTCGGGTGGGGATCCGTGACCGGGTCCGGCTTCGGCGGGGGCGGGGTTCGACACGTGAGCGACCCTAACGACCCGCACGGACAGCGGCGACGTACTTACGGCGTGCGGGCGTGCGGGCTTGCGGGCGTGCGGGCTTGCGGGTCGTCCCCCGCTCCTCGTCACTTCCTCCTGAAGAGGAGGTCGTGGACGACGTGCCCCTTGTCGAGGCCCTGGCCCTCGAAGCGGGTGAGGGGGCGGAAGCCGGGGCGGGGCGCGTAACCGCCGTCGGCCTGCGTGTTCTCGAAGTCCGGGTGCGCGGTGAGCACGTCCAGCATCTGCTCGGCGTACTCCTCCCAGTCGGTGGCGCAGTGCAGCACGGCACCGGGCTTCAGCCGGGTCGCGAGGAGGCTGAGGAACTCGGGCTGGATCAGCCGCCGCTTGTGGTGGCGGGCCTTGGGCCACGGGTCCGGGAAGTACACCCGGCAGCCGTCGAGCGAGTCGCCGGTGAGCATCTCGCGGAGCAGGATGATCGCGTCGCCGTTGGCGACCCGGACGTTGGTGAGGCCGTTGCGGTCGGCGAGCCCGAGCAGATTGCCCTGGCCGGGGGTGTGCACGTCCACGGCGAGGATGCCGGTGCCGGGGTCGGCGGCCGCCATCTGCGCCGTCGCCTCGCCCATCCCGAAGCCGATCTCCAGGACGACCGGGAGCCCGCCGAACATCTCGTCCAGGTCCAGGACCCGCTTGCCGTCGATGTCGAGGCCCCAGTCGGGCCACCGCTTCAGCATGGCCTCGGCCTGCCCGGCGGTCACCCGGCTGCGCCGGGGCTGGAAGCTCCGGATCCGCCGCTCGTGGTGCGAACCGGCGGGGTCGGGCAGGGGGCCCTCCCCGGGGGCGAACATCCGGCTGCCCCGCCGCGCGACGGGCTGGGACCGGGGCTCGGGGGCGGCGACGGGACGCGGGCTGTTCTCAGGCTGCTCAGACACAATGCGGCCGATTCTACGGGTGGGAGCGGCCACACGCGGGCGTGCACGGGCGGACGGCGTACGGGCAGAGCGGACGGTGTACGGGCAGAGCGGACGTGTACGTGTACGGGCGGTGCGTGTACGGGCGGTGCATGTACGGGCACGCGAGCCCGGCATGATCGACAAGGCACCCCCTAGAGCAGCGCCAGCGCCCGCCCCGCCACCTCCCGCCCGATCGGCAGCGAGGCCGTCGCCGCCGGCGAGGGCGCGTTCAGGACGTGGACCGTGCGTGCCGCCTCCCGGATCAGGAAGTCGTCGACGAGCGTCCCGTCCCGCAGCACCGCCTGCGCCCGCACCCCCGGCGCGGCCCGGCGCAGGTCGGACTCCTCCACCACCGGGAGCAGCCGCCGCACCGCCTCCGTGAAGGCCCGCTTCGAGAGCGAGCGGTGCAGCTCGCCCGCCCCGTACCGCCAGTGCTCCCGGGCGATGGCCCACGAGCCGGGCCACGCCAGGGTGGCGCCCAGCTCGCGCGGGCGGACGACGGACCAGCCGTACCCCTCGCGGGCGAGCGCCGGCACCGCGTTCGGCCCGATGTGGACCCCGCCGTCGATGCCCCGCGTCAGGTGCACCCCGAGGAACGGGAACGCCGGGTCCGGCACCGGATAGACCAGGCCCCGCACCAGCGACGGATCGGCCAGCTCGTAGTACTCCCCCCGGAAGGGGACGATCCGCATGCCCGGGTCGTCGCCCGCGAGCCGCGCGATCCGGTCGCAGTACAGCCCCGCGCAGTTGACCAGGACCCGCGCCCGGACCACCCGCCCGTCCGCCGTCCGCACGGCGACGCCCCAGGGCCGCCGGTCGATCACGGCGGCCTCCGCGCCGTATAGGATCCGCGCCCCGGACGCCTCGGCGAGCCGCTCCGCCACCGCCCCGTAGTCACAGATCCCGGTCGTGCCGACGTGGATCGCGGCGAGCCCCCGCACCCGCGGCTCGTACTCGCTGATCTGCGCCGGGCCCAGCTCCCGCACCGGGATGCCGTTCTCCCGGCCGCGCTGCACGAGCGCGTGCAGCCGGGGCAGCTCCTCGCGCGCGGTGGCGACGACGAGCTTCCCCGTCACCTCGTACGGAATGCCCCACTCCGCGCAGAACTTGACCATCTCGGCCGCGCCCTCGACCGCGAACCGGGCCTTGAGGGACCCCGGCCGGTAGTAGATGCCGCTGTGGATCACCCCGCTGTTGCGCCCGGTCTGGTGGCGCGCGAGGGCGTGCTCCTTCTCCAGGACCGTGACCCGGGTGCCGGGGGCGGCACGCGTCAGCGCGTACGCCGTCGACAGACCGACGATCCCGCCGCCGATCACCAGCACGTCACAGTCGAACACCGGCCCCACCTCCCACCCCCGATACTGCACTGGCCCACTGACAATCCCGTGAAACCCCGCGCGGCCTCATGAGACGCGGTTCACCCGGGGACGGGTGTTCATGCGGGGCCGGGGGCCCGTCCGGGACCCGCGCGGCGCGGCCGTCACGCCGGGGCGACGAGCAGCGGCCTGGCCCGCTCCCGCAGCTCCATGACGCGCGGCTCGTCCCCGTACGGTTCGAGCCGGTGCAGCAGGTCCCGCACGTACTCCGTCGTCCGCGCCGACGAGATCCGCCCCGCCACCTCCACCGCGCGCGTACCGGCCGCGCAGGCCGCGTCCAGGTTGCCGGACTCCAGTTCGGCGACGGCGGACACGACGAGCCGGAGCCCGTGCGAGCGGACGAACTCCTCCGTCGGCCGGGACAGCGCCTGCTCGGTGAAGCGGCGCACCTCGCGCGGCATCCGCAGGTCGCGGTAGCACTCGGCCGCGTCGGCGCAGAACCGGTCGTACGAGTAGAAGCCCAGCCAGGTCGGGTCGGAGTCGCCCGCCCGCGACCGCTCCAGCCACCCCTCGGCGGACTTGAGCGCGGCCGCGGCGGCGGCCCCGTCCCCGGCCTTCGCGTGCGCGCGTGCCTCGACGAGACGGAAGAAGGACATGGTGCGGGCGGTGGCGAGCCCCCGGTTGCGCTCCAGGGCGGCCTGGGCGAGGTCCACGCCCTCGTCGGCGAAGCCCCGGTAGGTGGCCTGGAGGGACATCGACGCCAGGACGTACCCGCCGAGGGGCACGTCGGCGGCGGCCCGGGCGAGCCGCAGGGCCTGGATGTAGTAGCGCTGGGCGGCCTCCTGCTGCCCGGTGTCGAAGGCCATCCAGCCGGCGAGCCGGGTGAGTTCGGCGGTCGCGCCGAACAGGGCCCGGCCGACCTCGTCCGAGTACGAGCCGAGCAGCAGCGGGGCCGCGTCCACCCGTAAGCACTCGGGGACCATGGACGAGCGCCAGTCCCCGCCGCCGTACTTGGAGTCCCAGCGGCGCGCGTCCTCGGCGGCCTCGCGGAGTTTGGCGACGTCGCTGTGGCCCACGCGCGCGTGCTCCGGCGCGGGCGCCGCCGGGGGGCCGACCGCCGGGCGCGGGACCTCCCGCTCCACCGACGGGTCGGCCGGGGTTATCAGCCAGCGGGACGTGGGCGTGGCGTACGCGCTCACCGCGAACGACCCGGCGAGCGACTGCCAGATGCCGCCCCCGCCGGCCCGCCGCCCGGCGAGGTCGAGCCGGTACAGGTCGGTGGCCGAGCGGACCGCCTCGCCCACGTCGCGAGGGAAGGCGAGCCCCACCTCGGGCGCCGGGTCGGCGTCGGCGAGCCCGATCTCGTGCAGCGGCACGGGACGGCCGAGCTTCTGCCCGATCGCGGCGGCGATCAGGTGCGGGGCGGCGCCCTGCGGCACCATGCCCTTGGACACCCAGCGGGCGACCGAGGTCTTGTCGTAGCGGAGCGTCAGCCCCCGTTGCGCGCCGAGGTCGTTGACGCGCCGGGCGAGCCCGGCGTTGCTGATTCCCGCGAGGGCGAGAACCGTGCCGAGCTTTTCGTTCGGCCCGCGTTGCTCCCTGGACATGACGCCACCCCTCGACAGCACAGACGGCCGCCACGACGCCGGGCATAGGCGTGCGGCATTCGTAAGCACAGCGTAGTTCGCCGGATCCCTACCGTTAAGGGGCGCTGTTCCGTATGGCGAGATTGTTGTGTGACCAATCGGCGGGGAGGGTCGTCCGGGTGACGCGTGCTCCGGCCGTGTGGCCGTGCGCCCGGCCGTGCGCTCTCGTCCGGGCGGCGGGGGAGCGCTTCGATCGGTACCGCGTGGGTCGGCCCATTCGGCCGGGGTCGGAGTCCCGGACCAGTGGGCTGGGGGACACCGCCGCCCCATTCCCCGCGGGCGGCGGACGGCGCCGGGAGGCGGAAACGCCTCCCGGTCAGCCGGCGGCCGGTGGAGAACGGGCCGTTCCTGTTCGTGCCCGATCGGCTCCCAAACCTTTCGGCACGGTCGATATTCGGCCGAATGTCGGCCCTGCCCAACTGGCCCATGCCAGGGGCGCATTCGGCTTTCGCGCGCGTGCACCCGGACCCCGCCCCGTGCGCCGTTGTCATGGCAGCATGTCTCCCACCGAAACGGACGTGGAGGCGCCGATGCGATGGCTGGTGGGCTGGAGCAGTGTCGCCGCGAGCTTCGCAACGACCGGGGGAGCGCGGGCGGGAGCGGCGAACGGCCCGTACGGCACGGGTCCGGCGGTCCACGACGCGTACGACCCCTACGGTACGGACCGGGCGACGGCGGCCGAGGGGCGCACGGTGCAACCGGTGGGCGCACAGCTCCTGTGGGGCGGCCCCGACCCGCTCTGGGCGGTCGGCGACTGGCGCCCCGACGAAGTCCGGGTCGTGTCCGTCGACGACCACACCCGCATCGCCGTCCTCGGCTGCTGCGCCGCCGGCGACGACGAACTGCGCAGGGGACTGCTCACCGCGCGCGGGGGCGCCCTGCGCCACCTCACGGCCTGGCCGGGAAGCTACACCGCCGTCGTCAGGGCCGGCCGCCGCGTCACCGTCACGGGCGACCTCGCCGGGGCCCGGCCGGTCTTCCACACCCCGTGGCAGGGCGGCACCGCGTACGCCACCGCCGCCCTGCCGCTCGCCGACCTCGTCGAGGCCCAGCTCGACATCGGCCACCTGGCCGCCCTGCTCGCCTGCCCCGAGACCCCGGAGGCGCTGCGCGACTCCACCCCCTACGAGGGCGTCCGCAGGGTGCCGCCCGGCCACGCGCTGATCCTGCGGGAGGGCTCGCGCGAGATCACCGGGTACGAGCAGGTCGCCTCGCTCGCGGTCGCGACGCCCGAGTCCGACCCCCGGCAGGCCGTCGAAGGGGTCAGGGACGCCCTGGTCGAGGCCGTACGGGCCCGGCTCACCGCCCCCCGGCACGCGCCCGAGATGCCGCTGCCCGACCCGGGCCCGGTCCCCGGCATGGGGCCCGCCGACCGGCGCGCGGCCCGGGGCGCGCGCCCGGCGCCCGGCATCGGCGCCGACCTGTCCGGCGGCAGCGCCTCCGGCACGCTCGCCCTCCTGGCGGCCGGGCTCCCGGGCGTGCCCGGCACGATCACGGGCCACGGCACGGGCGCGGGGGAGCGGCTGCTCGCCGTCACCTTCAACGACCTGGCCACGCGCGCGGGTTCGGACCGCGAGGACGAGCTCGAGCGGGCCCGGGAGCTGGCCGCCGACCCGCGCCTGCACCACGTGGTCGTCGCCGCCGGCGAGGAGGCCCTGCCGTACGCCTCCCTGGACGGGCCGCTCACCGACGAGCCGGGACCCGCGCTCGTCACGGCCGAACGCCACCGGCGGCGGCTCGCGGGCGGCAGCGCCGACCACTTCACCGGCATGGGCGCCAAGCAGGTCCTGGACGCGCACCCGGCGCGCCTCGCCGACCTCCTGATGGACCGCAGACGCCGCTCCCTGGTGCGTCCCGTCACCGCGCTCGCCAAGGCCTCGGGCCCTTCGGCGGGCGCGCTCCTGGTGCCGTTGACCGTGTACCGGGCGGCCCGCAAGCTGGCCCGCACCCCGTACCGCACGGGCCTGGAGACGGCGGCCCGCCGGGTCCTGGAGGCCAACCGCACCGCCCACGACGGCTTCGGGCCCCTGGAGGCCTCCCTCTCCGCCCTCGCCTGGTCGCGCCCGGGCCCGGCGGCACGCTGGCTGACGGGGGAGGCGCTGGCCGAAGTATCGGTTCGCCTGAACCGGGCGGCGACCCTCCCGTCCTCCGTCCAGCGCCCCGGCGAGGCACGCGCGCGTGCGGCCCTCGCCCGCGCCGCCGCCGACCACCGGGTCCTGGAGCAGGCCGCCGAGATCCGCGGCCAGCGGCTGCACGCCCCCTTCCTCGACAACCAGGTCGTACGGGCCTGCCGCGCCCTCCCCGAATCGCTCCGGGTCCAGCCGGACGCCCGCGCCGGCGTCCTGCGCACGGTCCTGACCGGCGCCGGCGTCCACGACCTGCCGCCGGGCTGGGGCGCCCCGCACCCGGCCGTCCCGGCCGCCGCCGCTCGCGCGGGCCTGCGCGCCGCGCTCCCCCGGCTCCTGGCCCTCTTCGACGCGCCGCTCCTCGCGGACGCGGGCCTGATCGAGGCCCGCACCGTCCGCGACGCCCTGCGCGCCGCCGCCGACGGCGCGCCCGTCCCCCTCGACGGCCTCGCCGACCTCGTCTCCACCGAACTCTGGCTCGGCCGCCTCCTCGCCCGCCGCGGCTCCTGCTGGACCAGCACCACGGAGCCCCGCGCCCACCGCGCGGTCCAGGGGCCCCTGATCCCGGCGTCGAGGTCGCTTCCGGCGTGAGGCTCCGCGGGGCGCCTTCCGGTCGCAGGTGCGCGGCACGCTCGTTCGAGCGAACGCACTCCGGACCCCGCCGCGACGCCCGTTCTAAGCTGAGAGCGTCGCACCGAGCGAAGGAGGTCCGGCATGGCGCTGCCGCTGCCGATTCCGGAAGACGCGTTCTCCGAGGGCACGCCCGACCGCGAGGGTGCGAGTGTGCAGGAGACCTTCGAGCTGTTCAGTGCGCTGGCCCCCAAGGGCTGGCGCGTGGAGCTGATCGAAGAGGAGATCCACGTGGTGCCTCCGGCCGATGGCGAGCACGAGGAGATCGTTTCGGAGGTGAACGGCCAGGTCCGAGATCACGACAAGGGTGTCGGGCGTTACACGGGCATCGGCCTCAGCCTGCCGGGTACAGCCGACACGGCGCGGGTCATCCCCGACCTCGTCATCGCCCCCAAGGGCAGCTTCGCCGACCAGCAGGAGTGGCACGCCCCCGACCCCGTCCTCCTCGTCGCCGAGGTCACCTCCTCCTCCACCGCGAGCCGCGACCGCGTCCAGAAGATCCGGGCCTACGCGCGCGCGGGCATCCCCCTCTACCTCCTGATCGACCGCGAGGCCGGCGAAGCCGTCGTGTGTTCCGGGCCGGCGGGAGACGACTACGACCACAAGTCCGTCCACAAGCTGGGGACGCCCGTCCCGATCCCGGCGCCCCTGGGCTTCACCCTGGACACGGCCGAGTTCTGACGTCCGCCCGTCTCCGGGGCGAGCCCGGGTAAACCCCGAGGCGTCCGCGCGGGCCCGCGGCCACAATGAACCGGTGCGGTATCTCATCCTCGGCACCACCGAGGCCCTTCGTCCCGACGGCACCCCCCTCCCCCTCGGCGGTGTCCGGCTGCGCGCGCTCCTCGCCGCGCTCGCACTGCGTGGCGGACGGCCCGTCTCCGTCGGCGAGCTCGCCGACGACGTGTACGGGGACGCCCCGCCGCAGGACGCGCCCGCCGCCCTCCAGGCCCTGGTCGGCCGCCTCCGCCGGGTCCTCGGCAGGGAGGCCGTCGCCTCCACCCCCGGCCCCGGCTACCGGCTCGCCGCCGGACCCGACGACATCGACCTGTACGTCTTCGAGCGCCGGGCCGCCGAAGCGGGCGCCCGGCTCGACGCCGGTGACCCCGGCACCGCCGCCGCCCTCCTCCGGGAAGCCCTCGGCCTCTTCCGCGGCCCCGCCCTCGCCGACCTGCCCGGCCCGGCGGGCGTCCGTCCCGAGGCCCAGCGGCTCGCCGCCCTGCGCCGCCGCGTCGAGGCGGACCTGCGCCGGGGCGCCGCCGACGGCCTCGTACCGGAACTGACCGAGCTCACCGCCACGTACCCGTACGACGAGGCCTTCCGCGCCCACCTCGTCCGCGCCCTGCGGGCCGAGGGCCGCCACGCCGATGCCCTCGCCGCGTACGAATCGGCCCGCCGCACCCTCGCGGACGCCCTCGGCACCGACCCCGGCCCCGAACTCACCGCCCTCCACCGCGAACTCCTCGCGAGCCCGGCCGCGCCCCCGCCCTCCACCGGGGGACCCGCCGGGAAACCCGCCGGGGGACCCGCCGGAGGACCCGCCGGGGGACCCGCCGGAGGACCCACTGGGAGACCCACCGGGGGCCACACCGAGAAACCCGCCGAAGGACCCTCCGAGAAGTTCTCCGAGAAGCCCTCCGGGGGCCCCGCCGGCAACATCCGCCCCCGCCTCACCTCCTTCGTCGGCCGCGAGCCCGAGCTCGACGCGCTCCGCGCCGACCTGGCCGGCTCCCGGCTCGTCACGCTCACCGGCCCCGGCGGAAGCGGCAAGACGCGGCTCGCCGAGGAGGCCGCGCTGCGGACCGGCGGCCCCGCCGCCTGGATCGCCGAGCTCGCCCCGCTCGACGACCCCGGGGCCGTCCCCGGCGCCGTCCTCTCCGCGCTCCGCCTCCGCGAGACCAGCCTGATCAGCGCGGGGGCTGAGCCCGGAGAACGAGGCTATCCAAGACGGCTCTGACGCCGTGATCACACCAGTCACATCAAGATCGTTCCATGGGGTGACTGGAGACCGCCCCGCCTCTTAGCTGCCGCTCAGCGGAGATGCCCACGTGGGGTCGTGCCGGGATCTCTTCGTGAGGTGGGCCAGCAGGTGCTCGGCCGTGCTTGAGATGGTGTCTTGAGGCGCGCCGACTACGACCAGGGCAGCGATGAGCCTTGCCAGTGCTGTTTCCGGGACCTCTGGATCGGTGAGGGGGAGCAGCAGCAGGAAGCGGGTGGCTGTGTCCTGAACGCCTTCGGTCGCAGGAGACGGGCTGTCAGCGATCCTGATCAGTTCGTGCCATGTCAGACCGGTGCCCGAGAAGTCTCCGTCCCAGCTGGCGATCTGCTCGACGTGGCTTCTGCCTGGATGGGTGAGGAGGTAGTCGGTGCCGTAGTCGCCATCCAGGTTGCGGTAGATCACCACGGCTCCGGGGCCGTCTTCTGCCGGCAGCCTGAACGCTGGCCAGCGTTCGGGATCGAAGAGGACCTCGGACAAGGCATCGGTATCGGCGCCGTCCTCACCGAACCACTCCGGACCGGGGCGCTCGGCACACCCACCGTCGCTGCACATCGCCAGAAGGTGGTTCGACCAGAAGCCCGGGCGGGCCGGCAGTGACTCGCCCGCCACCAACGGGCCGACGTCGTATCCCTTGATCAGCACCCTTCAATCCTGTGACCAGCCATGACACAGTCCCGTTCCGCGGCACCGCCCAGTTACGGGACAGCCCTTGGGTAGCGGTCAAGAGGAGTGGCACGTGGAGCATTGCCATGGCCGCGTGGGCGTGCCGCCTGGGTCTAGTCCGTCGGGCCACCGCGTTGTGAACCCGAGAGGTGTCCCCCTAATTTCGTCTGTGCCAAGGTCGGCGGCCTGCCGGGCAAGGTGCTCGGCACCCTCTCCGTCCCCGGCCTCCTCCCGCATCTCGGCCAGGCGGAACAGGGCGAGGGTGTCGCCAAGGTCGGCGGCCTGCCGGGCAAGGTGCTCGGCACCCTCCCCGTCCCCGGTCTCCTCCCGCATGAAGGCCAGGCGGGACAGGGCGTAGGGGTTGCCAAGGTCGGCGGCCTGCTGGGCGAGGTGCTCGGCCCCTTCCCGGTCCCCGGCCTCCTCCCTCATCTCGGCCAGGCGGGACAGGGCGTCGGTGTTGCCGAGGTCGGCGGTCTGCTGGGCGAGGTGCTCGGCCCCTTCCCGGTCCCCGGCCTTCTCCCGCATCTCGGCCAGGCGGGACAGGGCGTCGGTGTTGCCGAGGTCGGCGGTCTGCCGGGCGAGGTGCTCGGCCCCTTCCCGGTCCCCGGCCTTCTCCCGCATCTCGGCCAGGCGGGACAGGGCGCGGGTGGTGCCGAGGTCGGCGGCCTGCCGGGCGAGGTGCTCGGCCCCTTCCCGGTCCCCGGTCTCCTCCCGCATGAAGGCCAGGCGGGACAGGGCGTAGGGGTTGCCGAGGTCGGCGGCCTGCCTGTAGAGGCGCTCGGCCCCTTCCCGGTCCCCGGCCTCCTCTCTCATCTCGGCCAGGCGGGACAGGGCGCGGGTGTTGCCAAGGTCGGCGGCCTGCCTGTAGAGGTGCTCGGCCCCTTCCCGGTCCCCGGCCTCCTCCCGCATCTCGGCCAGGCGGGACAGGGCGTAGGTGGTGCCGAGGTCGGCGGCCTGCTGGGCGAGGTGCTCGGCACCCTCCCCGTCCCCGGCCCGCTCCCGCATCTCGACCAGGCGGGACAAAGCGTCGATGTCGCCAAGGTCGGCGGCCTGCCGGGCAAGGTGCTCGGCCCCTTCCCGGTCCCCGGCCTCCTCCCGCATGAAGGCCAGGCGGGACAGGGCGTAGGGGTTGCCGAGGTCGGCGGCCTCCCTGTAGATGCGCTCGGCACCCTCCCGCTCCCCGGCCTTCTCCCGCATCTCGGCCAGGCGGGACAGGGCGCGGGTGTCGCCAAGGTCGGCGGCCTGCCTGTAGAGGCGCTCGGCCCCTTCCCGGTCCCCGGCCCGCTCCCGCATCTCGGCCAGGCGGGACAGGGCGTCGGTGTTGCCGAGGTCGGCGGCCTGCCGGGCGAGGTGCTCGGCACCCTCCCCGTCCCCGGCCCGCTCCCGCATCTCGGCCAGGCGGGACAAAGCGTCGGTGTCGCCGAGGTCGGCGGCCTGCCTGTAGAGGTGCTCGGCACCCTCCCCGTCCCCGGCCCGCTCCCGCATGAAGGTTAGGTAGAACAGGGCGTCGGTGTCGCCGTGGTCGGCGGCGCGGTGTCGGAGGTGGTGGGCCCATTGCAGGCGATGCCGGGACTGGGCCGCCTTGATGAGGTTGTTCAGGTCGTCGGGGTGGGTGAGATGAATAAAGGCGGCGTGCCAGAAGGAAGCGGGCGGACACAGTGGTCTGCGGGTGGTGCGGCCGTGTTGTTCGAGGTAGTCGGCGAGCCGGAACATCGGCCCTGTAGCCGCCGGGTGCGGTATGTCGATAGGAGGGGAGGGCGTGGGTGGCCGCCGTCGGGGCCGGGGGATGGTGTTGCGGAGGGGGGCTTGTTTGCCGTGGACCTGTTCGGCGAGTTCGGCGAAGGCCTGTTCGGCCCAGTCCTCGGTGAGTCGGTCGTAGTCGGTGTCGGTGAGGTAGTCGGCGGCGGCGTCGATGAGGAACGCCTGTGGCAGGTGGAGGCCGACGCCGAGGCGGCGCGCGTCCATCGCCGCCTCCAGCACAGCTCTGGCCGCAGGGGTCGCCCGTTCGTAGCGGTTGAGCAACTCGGGGGCCCCGGCCAGGTCCTGAGTCACTCGCCCGTCGGTGCCGGCGCGGGTGAGGGCATCGGCCAGCAGCCGGTCACCGTCCCGGGCGAGGGTCGCCGCGGCGGCCAGCGCCTGTGCGTCAAACGCGTCGGGGACGGTCAGCGTGCGGCCGGACAGGAGTTCCCGAACCCGGCTGTACGGGTCTTCCCTACCCGGGGAGGACATGGCGGTGTAGCGGGCGGCGTACTCGGGCCAGAGGGTGCCGAGCACCAGCACCGGACCGCGTTCCGGGGTGGTGAGCAGGCCGTGGAGTGCGGCGGCGACGCGCTCGCCGGCCTCGCGGTCGCCGAGGTAGTGCTGGGCTTCGTTCAGCCACACCACAGTTTCAGGAGCGACACGGTGCAGGTCATCGAGAGCGGCCTCGGCGCGGGTGGGATCGAAGGGATGCCAAAGCTTCCACCTCATGTTCGCGAGGGGCTGCACAGCCTCCCAGCATGCCCGTGTCTTGCCCGTCGATGAACCTCCCACCAGGACCACCATCCGGCTGCGGCCGGCCACAGCATCCCGCACAGCTTCCGCCAGCACCAGGTCATGCCCGCGCTTGACGTACCCCGGCAGCTCCCGCGCCCTCGGCACATCGCTGCCGGGAACGATGCTGCTGGGACCCGCCGGGTGGACTTCCAGAGCGTGCGGCTCCCACTGCCCGATCGGACGGCCCGGCGCCGGCCGCTGTCCTCCCCCGGCGTCCGCGTCCCGCTGCAAGGCCAACAACTCCTCGACAGGCAGCTTCAACGCACGGGCCAGTGCCTGCACCGTGTGCGCCGAGGGCACCGGCCCGCCAGTCTGGAAGGCCCCCGACACGGTCGTACGCCCCAGCCCCGACCGGCGGGCGAGTTCCGTCTTGTTGATCCGGTTGCGGGCCAGGCCGTCGCCCAGCCTCCCGCGCAGCTCCGTGAGCGCCGGATTGTCGGCAATGCCGTCCTGCTCGTACTGCACCCGCCCCCCAAAGCCGTGTTCGCCGGTGTTCATCTTCCTCCGGCGAACCCCGGCGAACAGGGTTTCCGCGACTTTCGACCACGACACCCCACCTCGTGAACCGGGAGCCTGCCGTGACCGTCGCCGTTGCCCTCCTCACCATCGCACTCGTGATCGTCATCGCGCTGCTGGCCGCCGCCGGCGCGGCCAAACTCGCGCGGATGGACGGCGCCACCTACCCGGCCGCTCTCACCCGAGCCGCCACCGCCTTCGCCGCGGTCATCACCCTCACCGCTGCGGTAGCAGGAGCACTTGCTGCCCTCTTCGCCTGAACCAGCCCATCGGCCGCAGGTTGACGATCCCAAGCCCCGTACCGACCGCATCCTGGACCCCCGTTCGAGGTCGTCGCGCCTCGCGGAAGGTGTTTCGGTCGAAACAAGGGCGCCCAACCTCGGTTCGTCCGAACCGGAGAGGTCGGCGCGTACACATCACGAACATGCCGTGCGTGCCTGAACGACCCTCAGATACTCGTCAGGCACGTTTGTAAGCCACCACTTACCTCACATGCCTGACACTCAATCCGCACCCAAGATAACGCCCGCCCCTTCCTCGCCTACCTGGGCGCCGCCATCGCCCTCCACCGGGGCGACATCGAGACGGCCCGCGTCCACACGGAGGAGGCGGGCCGCCTGGTCGAGGCCGGGAACCCGCCGCCGCACTCCACGGCCGCGGTCATCGGACTCGCCGCCCGCGTCGAGGCGTACGGGGGCGGGGGCGTCGCGGCCGTCACCTCCGCCGCGACCGCCCTGCGCGCCGCGCGGGACGTCCGGTGCGCGGACCTCATCGCCGCGGCGCTCGGTCAGGGGCTCGCGGTAGCCCTGTCCCGGGCGGGCGAACCGCTCCTCGCCGCCACGGTCCTGGCCGCCGTGGACTCCTGGCGCCGCGAACTGCCCCGCTCGGTCCCGGAGCTGGAGGAGGCCGCGTCGGTCACGGACCGCTCGCTCGCCGTCCTCGGCGGGCCGGGCCTCGCCGCCGCCCGGACGGCGGGCGAGGGACTGGACGTCGACGGGGTCCTGTCCCTCGTGGAGGGCTTCCCGTCGGGCGCTCCGAAGGCCGACGCCCCGACATGCCCACCGGAAAACGTCACGGAGGCCGTTACGGAGGCCGCTCCGGGGGCTGTTCCGGAGGCCGCTCCGGACGGCGTCAGGAGCAGCTGATCCGGGACCCTGCCCAGTCGGCGATCGCCGCTCGCCCCAGCGGCCCGGACTCCTCGACCACGAGCCGGAGCCTGGAGCGTCCGGTGATGTCGACGTGCACCGGGACCGGCGGGTCGCCCGCCTCGATCACGCCGGACCGCCAGAGCCGCTGCCCGTCCCCGTAGACGGAGAAGCGGACGCCGCCGACGCCGAACAGGGCGCTCAGGTCGTCGACGCCGACCACCGCGTCGTAACTCGTGCACTGCCGGTTGAGGTCGATGACCAGCGAGGACGGCGCGTGGACGCTCACCCCGTGCGCGTACCGGGTGCTGCCGACGGAGAGGCCCCTGCGCTGCCACATGAAGCCGCTCTCGGCCATGGACACCTCGGGCTTGGTGCCGTCGCCGAAGATCCCGTAGTCCAGCTCGTCGACCGGGTAGACGACCGGCGGCGCGGGCGGGGGCTTCTCGGGGCTCGGCGTCGGTTTCGGCTTCGGTTTCGGCGTCGGCTTCGGGGCGGGCGCCGGTTCAGGAGCGGGCGTCGTGCTCACCGGCGGCGTGGGCCTCGGCGTCGGCTCCGGGGCCGGCGGGGCGGGAGGCGCGGGCTCCGGCGCTGTCCTCGTCTCCGGCTCCGGCTTCGGAGAGGGTTTCCGGGAGGGCTCCCGAGGGGCGGGCGCGGGCGCCGGGGCGTCGGCCCTCACGGGCGGGGCAGGCGGTACGGGCTCCGCCGGGGGCGCGGGCTCCTGCGGCGCCACCGGGACGACGACCGGCTGCGAGGGCCTGGGCGCGGCCACGGGCTCCGGATCCCCGGCCATGGCCCAGACGAGCCCGGCCGCAGCGGCGACGGCCGCGGCCGCCGCGATCCCCACTTTGGCCGGGGTGCCGAGCCCCTCGGCGGCGGCACCGCCCGGGGCGGCGCCCCCCGAGGACCCGGAGGCGGCCGCCGCCGCACCGGCCCCGGCAGCGGCGGCGGTGCCGCCCGCGACGGCCCCGGCGGCCTTGAGCGAGTACCCGGCGGCGAACCAGCCGATGACGGCGACCGGCAGCAGCGCGGGGATACCGGCGTTCACGTGCGCCAGTTCACCGGCGGCGAGCCGGCACTTGGCGCACTCCTCCAGGTGCTTGCGCAGCCCGCGCTCGGCCCGCATCCGCAGCCCGCCGCGCGCGTAGGCGCCGAGCCGGTCCGCGTAGCGGGCGCAGTCGCCGCCCGCCGTCAGGGACTGGCTGACGTGGGCCTGGAGGTAGGCCTGCTTGAGCCCTTCGCGGGCCCGGCTGGCGAGCACGGCCGTGGCGTTGGCGGTCAGCCCGAAGAGCGGGGCGACCTCGCTCGGCGACTCCTCCTCGACGGTGGTGTGCCACAGCACGGCCTGCCACCGCTCGGGCAGCGAGCGGAAGGCCTGCATGGCGAGCGACCGCTCGGCCTCGTGCATGGCCCGGACGTCCGCGCCGAGGTCCATCGTGTCCTGGTCGGAGACCTCGGAGGAGCGGGCGGCCTCCGCGGCGAACACCGCGAAGTCCTCGACGAGCTGTTCCCGCTTCTGCGTCCTGGCCCAGCTCGCGGCGACCCGCCGGACGGTGGTCATGAGGTAGGCGCGCACCGCCTGCTCGGGCCCGGCCCCGCCCCGTACGGCCTGGAGGGTGCGGGCGAACACCTCGGCGGTGAGGTCGTCGGCGGTGTGCGCGTCGCGGCAGCAGGACTTGGCGTACCGGCGCACGGCCTCGGAGTGGCGGCGGAACAGCTCCTCGTACGCGGAGTCGTCGCCGTCCCGCATGAGCTGGACGAGGTCGGCGTCGGAGGGCGGCAGTTCGAGGGGCGGCGGAAGCACCCCGTCCCCCTCGGCGTCCCCTTCGACCTCCGTGAAGCCGCCCTCCACGAGCCCGCCCTCACCGAATCCGGCCCCGGCCCCGGTGGCCGCCCCCGCGACACCCCCGGACCCGACCCCGACCCCGACCCCGGCACCCGGCCCGGCGGACTTCCCCTCACGCTGCTGCGGCACGCTCGCGCCGAGCATCTCGACCGGAGCGACCGGAGCGACCGGAGCGACCGGATCAAGCGGATCGAACCGATCGTCCGGATCGACGTACCCGGGCGGCGATCCCGCCGCCCCCGGGAGACCCACCGGCCCGCCCTGGCTCGGCACCTGCCGGGCGGGCAGGCCCCCGGCCTCCGCGGTACCGCTGTTCCCCAACGGCTCGTCCCGACCCTCACCGCTCATCGCGGAAGCCCCCGTACGCATGCTCAGAACCGAACACCGGCCAAGCCTGCCACAGAGCGCGGGCACGCCGAAGCGCCCCGTCCACATACCACTCGTCCGGGGCGACTTCCCGTATCCGGGCGTAACCGCTCACGCGTTCGTGTCATGCTCGTAGGTCCGCCCGGACCACCGGCCACGCGCCGGCGAGGAGAAGGAGTGGCCGTCCCTACCGGGAGCGCAGCCCTTCGAGCAGGATGTCCAGGAGCCGCGCCGAAGCCGCCGCCTGCTGCACCGCGTCCGGCAGGGCCGGCGCGGCGGTGGCGATGACGAGGAGGACGTCCGCCACGGTCACGTCCGTCCGCAGCTCACCCGCCTCCCGCGCCCGGTCGACCAGACGCCCGACGACCTCCAGGAGCTCGGCGGCCCCCGCGTCGTCCCGCTCCTCGGCCGGCACGCCGCGCGGTGCGACCACCCGCGTGTCCGCCTGCCCGTCGCCGCCCCGCTGGTACGGCACCCGGGCCGCCTCGTCCGCGTCCTCGGCGGCGCCCGGCAGCACCGAGTCGTCCACGCCCACCCGCAGCACCTGCGGCGGCAGCAGCCGCCCCGCGCCCGAGGCCACCGAGGTCCGCAGGAACCGGGAGAGCGCCGACCACGGCTCCTCCTCCTGCCCCAGCGCGGCCCGCGCCTGCTCGGTCAGCCGCGCGGTCTCCTCCTCGGCTATCCGGCGCACCAGCACGTCCTTGCTGGGGAAGCGCCGGTAGACGGTGCCGACCCCCACGCGCGCGCGACGCGCCACGTCCTCCATCGGAGCCCCGTAGCCGAGCTCGCCGAACACCTCGCGCGCGGCCCGCAGCACGTGCTCCAGATTGCGCTGCGCGTCCACCCGCAGCGGCGCCGACCGGCCGCCCGCCGACAGCGCGCCGCCCCGCTCGGAGCCGCCGACCCGCTCGGAGCCCACGGCTCCCGCGGCCCGCGCGTCGTCGACGGCCACCGCCCCGGCGCCCGGCTGCCAGCGTGAATCCTGCATCTGCATAAGCGTTCCCCCGCTCATGATGTCTCCCCCCGGAGACTCCCCGCCCTGACACGGGGCTTCCGGCCGACGAGCGCTTCGGTCCACGCGCTCCCATCCGACACCCCGACGAAGTACGAACATAGTTGAGTCGGAGTCAATTCAGAAGGGGGTGTTCCGCACGGTGCGCCCCCGATCGGAGCAAGGCCCGGATCACTCCCGTTTCCCACCCCCCTCCGAACCCGCCCCGACCTCCGTGACCAGGGTGGATCCCACCGCATCCGCCTCGCGCGCCACCCCGCGCCTCCGTACCCCTCCGGTCACACAATTTGTCGAGCCTGTGGACAAACAACGGCCGGGGGTGCGTCATGGGACGGTGACCGAACCTGTGCGCATTCTCGTGGTCGGCGGTGGATACGTCGGCATGTACACCGCGCTGCGCCTCCAGCGGCAGCTCAGGGCGGAACTCCGATCCGGCGCCGCCGAGATCGTCGTGGTCACCCCCGAGCCGTACATGACGTACCAGCCGTTCCTGCCCGAGGCCGCCGCCGGCTCCATCTCCCCGCGCCACGTCGTCGTACCGCTGCGCCGCGTCCTCGACCGCTGCCGCATCCTCATCGGGGAAGTCCTCTCCGTCGACCACGCCGAGCGGACCGCGACCCTCTCCACCCTCGCCACCGACGAGGAGGGCACGGCCCCGGTCGAGCTCACCTATACCGAACTGGTCATCGCGCCCGGCTCCGTCTCCCGCACCCTCCCGGTCCCCGGCCTGGCCGAGCACGGCATCGGCTTCAAGACCGTCGAGGAGGCCATCGGCCTGCGCAACCACGTCATCGAGCAGATGGACATCGCCTCCTCCACCCGCGACCCCGCGGTCCGCGACGCCGCCCTCACCTTCGTCTTCGTCGGCGGCGGCTACGCGGGCGTGGAGGCCCTCGCCGAGCTGGAGGACATGGCCCGCTACACCGCCCGGTACTACCACAACATCAAGCCCGGCGACCTGCGCTGGGTCCTCGTCGAGGCCTCCGACCGGATCCTCCCCGAGGTCGGCGGGAAGATGGGCCGGTACGCCGTTCGCGAGCTGCGCGGCCGGAACGTCGACGTGCGCCTGGAGACCCGCCTCGACTCCTGCGAGGACCGGGTCGCCGTCCTCAGCGACGGCACCCGGCTCCCCACCCGCACCGTCGTCTGGACCGCCGGTGTCCGACCCGCCCCCCTCCTCGCCGCCACCGACCTGCCGCTGAACGAACGCGGCCGGATCCGCTGCACCGCCCGGCTCTCCGTCGAGGGCGTCGACCACGCCTGGGCCGCCGGCGACGCCGCCGCCGTCCCCGACGTCACCTCCGGCGCACCCGGCGGGGAGTGCGCGCCCAACGCCCAGCACGCCGTCCGCCAGGCCCGCGTCCTCGCCGGGAACATCACCGCCTCCCTGCGCGGACAGCCGCTCAAGGAGTACGCGCACGCGTACGCGGGCTCCGTCGCCTCCCTCGGCCTCCACAAGGGCGTCGCCCACGTCTACGGACGCAGACTCAAGGGCTACCCGGCGTGGTTCATGCACCGGGCCTACCATCTGAGCCGGGTCCCCACCTTCAACCGGAAGGCCCGGGTCCTGGCCGAATGGACCCTGTCCGGCCTGTTCAAACGGGAGATCGTCTCCCTCGGCTCCCTGGAACACCCCCGCGCCGAATTCGAGCTCGCGGCCTCCCCGCCACCCGGCGACGACGACAAGCCGTCGTCCTGACATCACTGTCAGTGCACTCGTCCACACTGGGCGTGTGACCATAGGTGGGCTCATACCTGCACAGCGTGACTCCGCGCGGCACCGACACCACGAGGCATACAGATCCGTGAACTTCACCCGTTGGAGCGCCCGGCTCCCCGGCACACAGCGCCGCACGGCGCGGGGGACCGAAGGCTCCGTGCCCGCCGCCCGCGGTGAGCACGGGCAGCAGCCGGAGCGGCCGGCCGACGTCGCCGAGGACGTCCCCTCCCTGGAGGACTTCTCCGTACGGGAGCTCCTCGGCCGCCTCCCCGGCCTGGTCGCGCTCGTGTACGGCCCGGAGCACCGCATCGCGTACGTGAACGAGGCGTACGCCACCGCCTTCGGCCCCCGCACCCCCGGCGCCACCGTCGCCGCCACCTGCCCGGAGGCCGAGGACCTGGGCCTGCCGCCCCTCATGGACCAGGTGCTGCGCAGCGGCAAGCCCCGCACGGTCAAGGCCCGCCGCGCCCGGGACGGCGGCTCGTACACGGTCACCTGCCTGCCCGTCGACAGCCCCCGCGTCGACGGCGGCGCCGTCCTCGTCCACGCCGCGGACGTCACCGACCACGCCGAGGCCGCCGAGCGGCTGCGCGCCAGCGAGCGCAAGCACCGCGAGACCGCCGTCACCCTCCAGCGCTCCCTGCTCCCGCAGGACCTCGAACAGCCCGACGACCTGCGGATCGCCGCCACCTACCAGCCCGGCGGCACCGACGCGGCCGTCGGCGGCGACTGGTACGACGTGATCACCCTCGGCGCCGGCCGCACCGCACTCGTCATCGGCGACGTCATGGGCCGGGGCGTCCGCGCCGCCGCCGTCATGGGCCAGCTCCGCACCGCCGTCCGGGCGTACGCGCGCCTGGACCTGCCCCCGCACGAAGTCCTCCAGCTCCTCGACGGCCTCGCCGCCGAGATCGACGCCAGCCAGATCGCCACCTGCGTGTACGCGGTCCACGACCCCAACGAGGGCAGGCTGGTGTACGCCTCCGCCGGCCACCTCCCGATCCTCGTACGGGACGAGGACGGCACCGTCCGCCAGGCCGACGACCCCACGGGCCCGCCGCTCGGCACCGGCGGCTGGCTCCACACCTCGGGCTCCATCGCCCTGCCGCCCGGCTCCACCGCCGTCCTCTACACCGACGGCCTGGTCGAGCGGCGCCGCGAGGACATCGACGAGGGCGTCGCCGCCCTGGCCCGCGCACTCTCCGGCGCCAGCGGCACCCCGCAGGTGGTCTGCGACCGGCTCCTGCGCTCCCTGGGGGTGACCGCCGACCACGACGACGACGTCGCCGTCCTGGTCGTCCAGCACCCCTCCCGCGAGGGCACGGACGCGGAGCTGTTCCACAACGCCGCCCTGGAACTCCTCGGCGGGATCGAGGCGGCCCCCCGCGCGCGTGCCTTCGCCTCCGGGGTCCTCTCCAGCTGGCGCTTCCCGGTCGAACTGCGCGACCTGGGCGTCCTCGCCACCAGCGAGCTGGTGGGGAACTCCCTCCAGCACGGCACCCCGCCCATGCGCCTGCGGCTGCGCCGCACCGACCGGCGCCTGATCATCGAGGTGACCGACGGGGACGACCACCTGCCGCGCCGCCGCAGGGCGGAAACGGAGGACGAGGCGGGTCGCGGGATCTCGATCATCGCGACGATCGCCTCGTCCTGGGGGAGCCGCCGCACCCCGGGCGGCGGCAAAGCGGTCTGGTGTGAGTTCGCCCTGAAGGACTAGGACGCCCTGACCGGCACGTCCTGCCGGATCGGCTCGTCCGGCTCGACCGGCTCGTGCCGGACGACGACCTTCGACGGCCGGAGGGCCAGGGACGGCTGGTTCTGCTCGGGGGTGAGCTGCTTGCCGAGCCGGACGGCGAGGAACGTGATCCCGAGCGAGAAGAGCACGAAGGTCACGATGTACGGACCGTGCAGCGCGGCCCCCATGGGCCCGCCCACGGCCGGACCGACGGCCAGCGCGAGCTGCTTCACCAGGGCGAAGGCCGAGTTGTACGAGCCGACCATCGACTCCGGCGCCAGGTCGGCCACCAGCGGGGCCACGGTCGGCGACAGCATCGCCTCGCCGAGCCCGAAGAGGGCGTACGTGGAGACGAAGGCCGCCGTCGCCATGGCCTGGCTGCCGTGCCCGAGGCCCGCGTACCCGGCGATGATCCAGGCGACGGTCCAGATCAGGCCCACGGCCGCGATGACCCGGCTCCGCCGGCGGCGCTCGACGAACTTGAGCACCAGGAACTGGGCCAGCACGATCACCGCCGTGTTGGCGGCGAGCGCGAGCCCGAGCGCGGACGGCTGGATGCCGGCGGCCTCGGTGCCGTACGCGGCGAGGCCCGACTCGAACTGTCCGTAGCAGGCGAAGAAGAGGACGAAGCCGAGGACGCACAGCTGCACCATCGCCTTGTGCCCGAGCAGCGCCCGGACGCCGCCGCCCCTGCCCGCCTCGGACGGGCGGGCGTCCTGGAGCGCGGGGGAGCCCGGCATACGGACGGTCCCGACGATCCCGGCCAGCACCAGGAACATCGCCGCCTCGATCGAGAACAGCAGGATGAAGCTGCCGGGCCGGCTGGTGTCGACCAGCTGCCCGCCGATCAGACCGCCGACGCCGAGGCCCAGGTTCTGCAGGAAGAACTGCATGGCGAACGCCCGGGTGCGCCCGACGGGCGTCGAGCACCAGACGATCATCGTGGCGAGGGCCGGCTGGAGGACGGCCGTACCGGCGCCGAGCAGCGCCGCCGCCCCCACGGCCGCCGGCACGCTGGAGGCGAAGCCCATCCCCACCGCGCCCACGGCGGCGACGACCGAGGCCACGAGCAGCACGGGCACGGGCCCGCGCCGGTCGATGGCCCGCCCGCTGAAGGGCAGCACCACGAGCGCGGCCATGGCGAAGACGGCCAGGACGATGCCCGCCGTCGCCGCGCCCAGATCCCGCACCTGTGCCACGTACACATAGAGGTACGGCACGGTGAAGCCGAGTCCGAACGCGCTCAGCGCGCTGCCTGCCTGAATCCGGCGCATCTCCGCGCCCCTCGCCTTGGTCACACTCACCCACTTCGGTCACGGGTTCAGGCCTGTAGCCCTGAACCCTGAAGACTTAAAAGCTAAAGTTAACTCCTCAACTGTACACATAGAAGGACTTCGACGCCAACGAGGTCCGTGGGATACTCGCCGCATGCCCGAAAACCCCGAGCGGTCCGGCCCGCAGGCTCCCCAGGAGCCGAGCCTCGACGAGCAGATCGCCGCCTACCAGCGCGAGTTCCGCGACCTCGACCCCCAGGTCGAGAAGGTCGTCTCGGCCCTCGGCCGGCTGAACCGGCGGATGAACGTGGCGTACGGACGCCAGCTCGCCGACCTCGGCATCAGCAACGCCGAGTGGGAGGTCCTCAAAACGCTGGTCCTCTCCGGGGAGCCCTACCGGCTCGGCCCCGGCGAGCTGGCCAAGCGCCTGGGCCTCACCCCGGCCGCGATGACCCACCGCATCGACCGCATGGCGGGAGAGGGCCTGGTCACCCGCGACCGCGACGAGAACAACCGGGTCCGCGTGATCGTGGAGCTCACCGACGAGGGCCGCACGAAGTGGCTGGAGGCC
Source organism: Streptomyces bikiniensis (assembly GCF_000716625.1). NCBI lineage: Bacteria > Bacillati > Actinomycetota > Actinomycetes > Kitasatosporales > Streptomycetaceae > Streptomyces > Streptomyces bikiniensis. The sequence continues at coordinate 231,500 of NZ_JNXJ01000003.1, forward strand.
ATGCGCATGGCCACGGCCTTCGAGGAGGACCTCCTCCAGGACCTCAGCACGGAGGAGAAGGGCGTCCTCGGCGACGTCCTCATCCGCCTCCTCCGCCGCGTGGAGCACACCCAGCCCGACGCCGGCGGCCGCCTGACGGACCTCGACTGAGGCCACCGGGACGGGCCTGGGGGAGGAGGTTGACACGCCCTTCCCGGACGCGTAGTGTTCTCCGAGTTGTCACGGAGCCGGAACGGTTCTGCGACAGCCACTCCCGCCGCTGATGCGGCACCTCTACTCAGCACGATCTCCCTCACGGGAAGAATTTCGGCATGCCGAAATTCATTTCGAAAGACTCGATTATGAGTCGCCGGGGGAATCCGCTAGAGTTTGAGACGTCAGAACGGCCCAACAGCCGGAAAGACAACTCCCGCTGACTGGGAATCAGACGCCGAAAGGATCTGATAGAGTCGGAAACGCCGGAAGGCCCCCGGAGTGAAAGCGAAAGGGACCGGAAAGCACCGAGGAAATCGGGTCGGAAAGATCTGATAGAGTCGGAGACGCAAGACCGAAGG